>NZ_BAGX02000020.1:0-300000 GCF_000320505.1 Methanobrevibacter boviskoreani JH1 | reverse complement strand
AATGGTTTAAGGATAATGAGAAGAGATGCAAGAGCATGTGAAAGTCCAAACTCAGGTTATCCAATGGCTGCTGCAGCCGGTTCACTTTCAATACAATTGATTAAGAGGAATCATTATATCTTAGGAGATCCAATAAAACGTATAGAGCCATATGATATTAGAAGAGCATATAATTTGTCTAGATGGACTATATTCCTTTTCATCTTATTCCAATTTATAATTCTATTCTTAATACTAATCGTAATGTGGATAATCTAATTTCCTGATTTTCTATTTTT
This sequence comes from Methanobrevibacter boviskoreani JH1, assembly GCF_000320505.1. Taxonomy (NCBI): domain Archaea; kingdom Methanobacteriati; phylum Methanobacteriota; class Methanobacteria; order Methanobacteriales; family Methanobacteriaceae; genus Methanobrevibacter; species Methanobrevibacter boviskoreani. The sequence goes on along the minus strand of NZ_BAGX02000020.1, from coordinate 299,722 downwards.
TTTTACTTATTTTTACTAACTTTATTAATATTATTGAATATCATTGTTTATCCATTGTTTTACTGTTTATTTTTGATTTCTTCAGTATAGTTTATTTAATTATAAATATATGATATGTTTTGTTTTTCAATTTATCATATGATAATTATTGTTTAATTGATATATGATATAAAAACCTTTTATTGATTAAACAAATACTTATTCTTATTTTTTAGATAAATTATTCTTTAAATATAAGGATATTCTATTAATTTTAAAAACTTTATTTAATAAAAAACATATTATTAATATAAATCAGATTTTATTTTTTTTTAAATAGGTTTTATATATAAAGCAAGATTTATTAAATTAATTATTATTTAGTATAATGTAATTTAATGTAAAATAAGGGTTTTATAGGTGTAATTATGAAGATTGCAATAATATCAGTTACAGAAAATGCTAAAAATTTAGGCTTGGAGATTCAGGAGAAATTATCTAAAGATCCTACAGTTATAAAGTGTGATTGTTTCTATAAAAATGTTAAGGAAAACTTTAACTATGCTTTCAATAACTATGATGGTATAATTGCAATAATGGCTAGTGGCATTACGGTTAGAACTGTTGCCCCTTTAATCAAATCAAAGGATAAGGATCCTGCAATATTAAATATAGATGAGAAGGGTGAATATGTTGTAAGTCTACTTTCAGGTCATTTAGGTGGTGGAAATGATTTAACAAGAAAGATAGCTAGATTAATCAGGGCAAAACCTGTCATTTCAACATCTACAGATGTAAATTATAAATATGGTGTTGATACAATTGCATCTAGATACTATTATAGAATTAATAACGTCAAATCAATATTGCCATTTAATAAGGCCGTTTTAAACAATATCCCTTTTACTATTAAATCAGAAAAGGATATAAACTTTTTAAAAAAATACTTTTTAGGATGCAAGTTTGAGCAATTACCTGAAAAGGGATATTCTGATAACAATCTTGAAAATAAGGTGAATTTAGGACAGATTCAATTCTCGTTTGAAAGTGATGGTCAGGAGTTTACACTTGAAATGGATGAGAGGAAACTTGTGGTGGGCATTGGTTCAAGACGTGGTAAGACCATGCAAAATGTGATGATAGCTGTTGAAAATGCACTCGAAAATTTGAATATACCTATCAGTAGAGTTAATAGTTTTGCAACTATATCAATTAAAAAAGATGAGGAAGGAATAATTAATGCATGCAAACATTACAATAGACCATTGGAGATAATTGATATAGATGATGTCCGTATTTTCACATCAGATGATTGTTCCAGATCTGAGTTCGTCCAGAAGAAATTTGGAATAGACGGTGTCTGTGAGCAATGTGCAATGATAGCTGTAGGTGAAGGTGGAAAATTAATCCATAAAAAAATAGCAATAGATGGTGTAACTGTAGCAGTAGCTGTTTCAAAATAGATTTAGGATTTGTTTAAGTTATTATTATTATTATTATATTATTTAATTTAGTATAATAATCTATTATAATATTTTTTTTTATAAAAAAGAAATATAGGTTATTTTATAATTTAAAATGATTTAGTTAGTAATTTAATTAATTTTTATAAAAAATAGCGATGGATTGATTATTATAAATTACTAATAATTCAATTAATATATAAAAAAAGCAAGTGATTAGATATTTCAATATTATATTATGTATAAAAAAAAGTTTTAACATTAAATAAAAATGCTGATTAAAATTATAGCTTTATAAAAATAGCTTAAATTAAAAAAATAAAATAAAATTTTATCTATAATGATTCTAATTTACTTAGAATTTCCCATATTAAAGTTCTAGCATGTACAGGAATATTAGGATCATTACTAATATCATCTAAGATAACAATAACTGAACTTGCCCTTACTGTATCGTCGTCCTCTCCATTCATTAAAATGTCATTAGATTCTTCTGCAGCCTTTCTAATGTTTCTTGGTACAGTATTGTTTTCCATAATATAATTTAATATCTCTGAAACTTCTTGAAATATTTCGTTAACCATAAATAACACTCCTTTAAATTTATTTTTGGTAAATAAAATAAACTATTATTATTTATTTTTTTTATAATATTAAAATTTTGCTAAAATTAATATTATTTTATTATGGTATATAAAGCTTTTTTTTAAAAAAAAAATAAGATACATTTAAAAAATGGTTTATAGTGAATTTAATGTTTGGGATATGTACTGTGTTTTGGCTGTTAATTCAATAAATTCAGCAAGGTTAGATGCCTCCTCTATATCGGATCCGACAGTGATTATTCCATGGTTTTTTAAGATTAATACATCTGATATATTATCCTGATTTTCTTTAAATGCCTTGCCAACATTCTCTGCAAGCTCTAATGTTCCCGGTTTGTAGTATTTAATCTCAGGATTTGTAGGAGCTTTAATTGGTCCGAAACCCTCATATCTTTTAAGTTTTTTATTGGAGTGGGCATAGCCTGTGGCAAATGGTGAATGTGTATGTACAATACTTGATACATCCTCACGGTTCTTGTAAATGGAACAATGCATTACATACTCAGATGAAGGCTTACCATCGGACAATATATTTCCATCTAAATCAATAACTACAATTTTATCCTCTGTCAGATCACCTAATGAAACCAAGGTTGGTGTAATGGCTACCAAATCTGAGCCATCATCTGATTTAAATTTTATACTGACATTTCCTGATTTTCCAGGAACTAGACCTAAGTCATAAAGTTTTTTTGAATATTCTACAATTAGTGTTTTTGAATCTGTCATATTTTACCTCCAATAAAAAATAAAAACTATTTATATGAATTTTAATTGTCTATAAACTCCTTTATCAAGTATAGGAACTTCCGCAGGAGTTGGTTCAATATTATAAATCTTCTGGAACTCGGTCTGGGTCTGGAATGTTCCTGAATTTATTAGATGTATGCCGTTGAATACCTTATGTGTGTTAATGTGTACATGTCCAGTATGGAACACATCTGGAACATCGGAGATTACAAGATAGTCCTCAAGTTCTGATGCAAGTGGAGTTCTTTCCCCATAGATTGGTGCTAGATGTCTTTTTTTAAGGAGTTCTTCCATTAATATATCGTTTCTTTCATGGGAAAATCCTTTGACACTCATTGCCATATCATCAAAACTACGTCCATGGTATATTAAAACTTTGATTCCATCTAATGACACATATCCCGGATTACTGATAAATTCCACATTGTTTAGTTCATATAATGATTTTGCGTATTTTTCCGGTACAGCTGGTTGAGGCTCTGCAACCCTAGATGCATCGTGGTTTCCAGGGGTAATGATGATTTTAATGTCACTTCTGATTTGTCCTAAGTAACTAGCCGCCTTGTCATATTGTTGACGGATATCCTTAATTTCCAGTTCCTTTTCCTGGTTTGGATAGACACCAATTCCGTCCACAATATCTCCACCAATAATAAGATATTTAACATCATTAGCTATTCTGACTTGTTCCTCATTACCATATTCACCGTTTATCCACATGATAAACCTTTCAAATGCCTCAGGAAGAAATGTTTTACTGCCTATATGGACATCGGATAGGAATACTATACCAAAGTCCATCTCCTTTTGAGGTATTCTTGGAACACCTGGATGTATAATCTGGTTTCCAATCGCAAGCTGGTTTCCACTACCCTGCATTTTACTTGCAAGAATTCCTACTACCTCGTCCTTTACAAGTTTCTCAGCCTCATTATACAATTCAGTATTATCCTTACTAAATAGGATTGGAATTGTACCGGTTTCATCCTCGAATTCAATTAGTTTATGGCCTTTTTTGGTGGTTCTAATTTCATTGACCATTAAAATTAGAGCTAAATCAGTCTGATCATCTGAGATATCTTCAATTTTCTGGTATACTCTAAGCTCAGGTCTTTTAGATAGAATCTCCGCCTCCTTTTCATATCTGCTTCTGAAGTAGCTTATAAGGTTTCCGATTTCACCACTAGTATATGACTTGTTACTTGTATCCTGAAGTATTTCAAAATCATATTCGACATTGCTTTCCTCCATGTTTCTTCTACAGATTTTGTGGTTGTCTTTGATGTTTTTAATATCTGCAATCTTTTCAGCCTGTGCATCGGTACCTGGATTATACCTTATTTTAGATGCATCAAATTCCCCATCCTCTTCTGATTCGTCTAACTCACTTTCAATTGAAGTTTGAGGCTTTTCCATTTCCGGTTCTGTTTTTATGTTGTTGTTTTCAATGTTGTTTTCTATTTTTGGTTCTGTTTCTGGTTTTCTGTTTTTGATGGTTTTTTCTGGTTCTATTTCTATACCGTTGTTTTCAATATCCTCAACTTCTTTTGAGATTTTTAAATCATTATTAATGGCCTTGTTTAAAGGTTTATTTTGATTTTGAATACTTTTAATATCTTTAGATTCTAGATTGTCGACATTCTCCCCATTAATTAATTTCTCTATAATGTCCTCATTAACGGATACAAAGTCATCTTTTGTAAGGTCACTGCTTTTTAACTTAACAATGATTGATGATGTAAGAGTTAAAGGATCATTTGATTCTAGAATCTTGGAGTATGCAGCTGGTGATAGGTTGAAACCTTTTTTTGCAAATTTTAAAAGAATTTCTGAAGACATAATAATCATTTTTATTTATTTATAGGATTTAAATCCTTTAAAACGGACTTAAGCTAAATACCAGTAAATTTAAATAAATTCTCAATTTATTATAAAAGAATATTTCTAAATTTTTATCATTATTTAATTTTTTATTTAGAATTATATAAAATTTTATGAATATTTCAATCAATGGATTTTTCAGATATTTTTTTTATAAATTAGGTATATTTTTATATTAATAAATTTAAATATAGTATAATAAATCAAGGATTTTCAAATATATTAGTAATTCAATTAAATAATTTTTATTATTATATTTAATATTTTCATGATTTAAAATTTAGAACGTGATATAATGAATAAAGTGCTTAAAGGAATACTTATAATAGTTTTATTTATAGGTTTTTTCGAAGCTGGGTTATTAAGTTCTTATACTATAGTTACATCTCAGGTTCCAGATGTAGGTGGATTGATTAACCTACAAATGGATACTATAAATGGAATCTTTTCATCTCAAAATATTAATAGTGTAGTTATTAAAGATCCAACACCTATTAATGTAACAAATAAACAGGAGTTTGCAGCACAACTGCAGAACCTGACGGGTGTAGATGGAATCGATTATAATAATTTAACTATTGGAACATTTGATTCTACTGATGATGATGAAATCAATTTAAATATTACTGCATATGGTTATTCAAGTCCTTCATCTTCAAGTTCATCAATTGTAATCAGTGCAAGTCCTGACTATAAGATATTGGCTACTGCAACTGCTAATTCAACCGATGAAGGTTATCAGGTTAATTTAAATTCAATTAAAATTAATTCAATATTGAAGATATATAATCCAAATGCAACTAACACAGTTAATAATACGTCAAATGGATCCAATGATTCATTAGGAATTGTTTAATAATTAGATTTTTAATTTAATATTATTTTTTTATAATTTTTAATTTTAATAGCTATTTTTAATATTTTAATGTAAATGGATAACAGTTGGTATTATGATAAATGTTATTGGTATTGGTCAAGATAGAGATACAATGACACTTGGAGCTTTAAAAGCTATTGAGGATTCCGATGTAATTGTTGGTTATAAAAATTACATCGAGGCTATATCTGATTTAATTGAAGGTAAGGAAGTAATTAAAAAAGGTATGGGCGATGAGGTTAAGAGAGTTGAAATGGCTATAGCAAGAAGTCTTGAAGGTAAGACTGTGGCCATTGTATCCTCAGGCGATCCTGGCGTATTTGGAATGGCAAATGTATTGTTTCAAATAGGAAGTAAATATGATAACATTGACATAAATGTTTATCCAGGTGTCTCAGCATTAAATTACTCCGCAAGTAAGCTTGGAGCTCCACTTCATGATTTTGCAGCCATCAGTTTAAGTAATCTATTAACTCCACTATCCGAAATTGAAAATAAATTGGAGCATGCCTTAAAGTCAAACTTGATTATAGCTATTTATAATCCAATAAGTAAGTCAAGAAAAGAGCCATTTAAATTGTTCATGGATTTAACTTTAAAGATCCGTGGAGAGAATACGTTAATAGGTATTGTAAACAGTGAAACCTATCCGTCAAAGGTTAAGGTAATTAAATTAAAAGAGCTTGATCCAGATAAAATTAACATGTTTACATGTCTTATTGTTGGAAATAAGATGACCTATGAGGAAAACGGTTACATGATTACCTCAAGAGGGTATGTGGTTCGTGAAAGATTACATCCAATGTCTGTGGATTTCTATCAAAGATATATTGATGGTGAGACCCCAACAGGACCGAATAAATCCTGTGGTTATTATCCATGTCATGAGGACGGTCAATACTGCGATTTCTGTTATTGTCCATTTTATCCCTGTGGAGATCCGTCAACAGGCGGAAGGTGGATCAAGAACAAGAATGTATGGTCATGTGAGGACTGTGTGTGGGTACATAAAAAGGAAAACATTGACTGTATAAAACCATATGTCAATAAATTAGTCAAAGAGCCTAACGATTTATTAAAGAATAAGAAAGCCCTTTTAAAATTGAGACGGGCTTGTATTTTGTCCAATCCAAAAGTAGAATAAGTAACCTCTTATTTTTAAAATTTATTTTTATATTTTTATGATAATCTTCAATAAATTATTAATTCTTTTTTAAGATTGTTGATTATTTGTTGAACTATTTTTTTTAATATTTTATCCTATCTTTTTAAATAATCAATTTCTTCTTAATAATGTTTTTTATAAGCTTATTGTATTGATTTTTTTTAAATAGTCGGTTTTTATTATCTATTTATAAATCTACTTAGACATTATTAATTAGTACTTGCAAATACTAGATTTTTTATCTATATTTGATTTTTATCAATGATAATTCATGAAAATTTAATATTTATATTTAAAGAAATAAAAGATATAATATTGAATTTAGAATTTTTTTAAAAAATTTTAATATATTGAAGGGATTTAATGCCGAGTATTAAAGATATTTTAATTGAAATGAAGAATATGTCAGAGTTAATGGTAGATTTAGCCTATTCTGCTGTTCTTTTTAATAGTAAAGACGCCTCACACGAGGTGCTGAAATTAGAAAATAGAATTAATAGTTTAAACTATGAAATTAAGACTCAATCTCTTTTAGCTGCAAGGTCAAAAGAGGATGCTGAGGAATTGACTGCATTACTTGAAATTGCAGAGGCAACAGAATCAATTGCAAACGCTGCAAAGGATTTAGCTGATCTAGTAATCAAAGGATTCAAACCACATCCAATTTTTAAACGTGTTATGGAGGAATCCGATGAGATGATTGCTAGTGTAACTGTAAAGGGGGATTCTGAACTATGCAACAAGAGTTTAGGAGACCTATTGTTAGATACCCGTACCGGTATGAGGGTTATAGCTATTAGACGTTATGACACCTGGATTTACGGACCAAATAAACATACTGTAATATTAGAGGATGATGTATTACTTGCTAAGGGAACTGAAACAGGTTCTGATATATTAGTTCAAATTGCAGATGGAGAAATGTCATTTGATGACCTTTCTGATATTAGTTTAGATGACGATGATGATTAAATTATAAAATTTTTCAATTTTTTTTATTTAATATGAGTTAATTTATTCTATATTGTTTTAAAAACCTTTTATTAATTAAATAATGTTGATATAATGAAATATAAAACTAAAGTAGATAAGTTACCTCATATAATTAGTGTAAACAAATCCTTTATTAGGGAAAGTTTAACTGCTCTTTTAATATGTGCTGTTGGGGATTTATGCGCAGGTATAATCTTAGGAAACATGACCTATTTCTTAGACTTATTCCCTGGACTTCTTGTTCTTATTCCTGGGGCTATTGGAATGAGAGGCAATATATTCGGATCTTTTGCATCAAGATTAAGTACCAACCTCCATATCGGTACTTTGGATCCGGAATTTAAATGGTCTCCAATACTTAATACAAACCTTTCAGCTTCATTTATATTAACTATGGTTTTATCACTATTTTTAGCTATTTTTGCTAAGTTAATATGTTTTATCTTCCACTTGAAATGTATTGGTATTATGGATATAATCCTAATATCCGTTTTCGCAGGTGCAATTTCAAGTATTATAATGTTGCCGATTACATTTTTCATATCCATTAAAAGTTACATAGGTGGATGGGACCCGGATAACATAACAACACCTATTGTTGCAGCATTTGGGGATTTATTTACTTTACCTGCAATTATAGCATCAATATATATCTTAAAATTGTTTATTAACAATTATTTTATTAAAACAATAATATTTGTTGGGGTTTTAATCTTTATTATATTGTTATTTGTATATGCTATAAGTTCTAACGAGGATATTAGATTGATTCTTAGACAATCAACACCTACATTGGTTTTATGTTCATTCTTAGGTATATTTGCAGGATTTATATTAGATAGTTGCGAATCTACTTTACTTACAAACCCAACTTTATTAACATTAGTGCCTCTATTTTCAGGTGAAAGTGGGGATTTAGTAAGTATATTAGGTGCAAGATTATCTTCAGGACTACACTCCGGTTTAATAGAAGCAGAATTCAGGTTTACAAGTCAAATGAAATATAATTTCTTCATTATATTCCTATTGTCCCTGATTGTATACCCATTTATAGCTATTATTGCAGATATTTCAAGTGCATTACTAGGTGTACAGATGTTTCCAATGGCTCAATTGATCCTGATTAGTATGCTTGCAGGACTTATACTAATATTTATAATGATGTTTATTGTGTTCTTTATAGGTGTGCATTCATACAATAAGGGTTTTGATCCGGATAATGTAATCATTCCAGTATCAACAAGTCTTACAGATGCATTATCTAACTCATTACTTGTTGTATTTTCATTAATTATCATTGCAATATTTATCTAGTTAAATACCTGATTTTAAATATTCAAGGTATTTATCTAGTTCAAATCAAGATTTTATAAATATTTTAAGATATTTGGTTTAGTACTAGATTTTAAAAAATTTTAAATATTTAAGATGATAAATTAATATCTAGTTTTTTTTTTAAAAAGACTAAAGATTAAACAATCTATTTTTTTTAAAATTGAATTAAAGGGGGTTTTAAATGTCTGATTTTAAGTTTTGTCCTATGTGTGGTGCAGAAGTAAAAAAGGATCATGAATACTGCTATAAATGCGGTTTTTATTTAAATGGAAAGTTGCCTGATGATAAAGATAAAACTGCAGATGCCTCAAGGAAACCTAAAACCAGTAATAAAAACTACTTATCAGTCCTTGTTGTAATACTTATTATTGCAGTTGTCGCGTTTACAGGATTTTCATATTATAATTCCCATGGAGATATGGATGCAATGAAATTCAGTTTAATGCCACATAAAATTGCAATTAATTCTGTAGATTTAACTGGTAGCGAGGACTTAAATTCCGATGATTATAAAGGTCATACCAAATCATATAAGATAACTTATACTGCTAAAGATAACTTAAAAGATACAACCGTGGAAATATATCCATATTCCTCAGATGGCAAACAATTAGATGTCATGGCAAATTTCTTTGGTTTGAATTCTTTAAACATACTTTGTTATGATGATAATATTAGCTCCGGTGCAAGTAAAACAGCTGATGTGATGTTTGGTCAAAAGAATTCCAATGATTTTAACATATCCTATCTAAAAGTGTTTGTATATAAAGAAAAGCCTAATGGTGACAGGGACTTAATCGATAAATTTACATATGATGTTAATTAATGATAATAATTTTAATCCTTTAATATTTTTTTTATAATAAATGGAATTCCATCTTTTATTTAAATTATAATATTTTTTTTATAATATAACCTAAGTTTGTATCCTTTTATACTATCTTTGGAATTGTTTTTCGTTGATTTCCATAAAACAGTCTTTTTTTAAGTATTTTTCATTTATACCAGGTTTTAAGTATTATTTTTCCATTAATCTCTTTAAAATAGTCGTATTTTAGATGTTCTTTATTGAAATCTTTAGGTACCATTACGATTATGGAATTGACATTGTCTGTATTTTCATGGACTATAATACTTGTTGAGCTATTCTGATTGATTAGGCTATTTAAATCGTCGTTTAAACATACCGGATTACTACCTGCAGTTTTTAAATCCGAGTGGTTCTTTCCATTATCCAAATAAAATTCAATGTTTTCACTTTTGTCATTTAATATATAATAGTCTGAGTCTTTTAAATCACCATAGTCTATTTTAAAGGTATTGCATCTCCAATATGCCTTATCATGATTTTGATTACAGATGTAATCTGATTTTTTAATGTTTAAAATGGTATAACCACTATAATAGTCTATCTTCACCATTCTATTTATTGATATGATGTTTTTGGGATTGTTAAAATCCAGGTTATCTCCCAGAATTATCTTATCTAAACTATCAGATGAGGGGATTATGATTATCTGACTGCTGATCTCGTCCTGGAATATATTTCTATCAATTGCATCATAATTATTTTTTAGTGCTAAGATTTTTCGATAGGATAGGATACAGAGATTCGTCTTATTATCTGGGGAATCTTTAGCTAAACCTGGGGTATAATCTAAACTGTCACTATATTCTTCCCAGTTGCTTGGATTTCCAGGGTTTTTAATCAGTTGATCCATGGTTTTCATACTGATGGATTCTAGTCTATCCATATCCACCCTATTTGTAATCTTGTTATTTGTAGTGTAAATCATATTGGAACAAGTGGACAAGATTAGAATAATTAACACTATTGAAACTAGTAGTTCTAAAGAGTAGATATTTCCTTTATTGTCTAAGATTAAATTACCCCCATTAATAATTGTCTAGACCATACTTATTTTCATGGCCATTATCCAGATAAATTACATAGGTGGAATTATTTAAATTGATTTTATTTCCATAATAGGGATTGTCCGAGAATATAACATGGTCCGATGAGGTGATGGAACTTGAATAGTTACTGTCCCTTGTAATGATAAAGGTTTCAATTCCATAGTGGGAGCAGTTCCCCTTGCCTTCCATTCTACAGAATATGCAACTTCCGTCTGAACTTTCATGATAATACTTATTTTCAATACAGTTGGAGATTAAACCATTATTTCCATGGATGGGATATGGCGTATATGGACATTCTTTGATAATGGATGGTGATCTGGCATTTAGATAGGAATTAGAGTTGTTTAATCCTTTATTATTTAGATAATCCCTAAGGGACTCTCCATAGTATATCCCCTCGTTTGTATATTCCAGTCCCTCCTGATTTTTTAGTTTTAAAACAGGTAGGGGATCATTTAATCCTGTAATTGGAATGGTGAATGTATCATTTGATGAATATGAGATGTTGTTCTTTATAATTTCCATATGGCCTGATACTTTAATGTAAAATGGATTCTCATCATTGTCCACCTCTGTGATTTCAGAGTTTACAGTAACTTTATAGGTTTTATAATATTCTTTGTTTAAATCTTGAAGATTTCTGTTGATTTTATCTTTCAGATATGTCCTACTATCCTTTAAGCTATTTTTAGATGAGATTACATCCATAATACTTTCGTTTAAACTTTCATAGGATACAGTTTCAATATTTCTTTTATAATCTCCAATTATAAACTGAATGTTACTGCTTGTAACCTCATCTGTTTTTTCCTCGTTTAGGTAGTCTGAGGCCATTAAAGCTAGAATCAAGCATGTGATAACTATGAAAATCAAAATTAAACTAAATGAAATTATGAGATTCCCGTCATTGTCATTTATAATTTGATTTAAATTTTTCATAAGATTTCTTTAAATCCTGTTTTATTAAATCCTTTTTTATTAGATGATGAATTATCAAGTCTATTTTAAATTTTAAATGATTATAAATAATTTATATGTATTTTAAGATTTACCTTAAAAGGAATCATTTATTTAAATTTTAAAAATTAAATTGAAGTTTTTAGTAATCTATTTTTAAAAAATTATAATTATCTGATTATTTGGAAAATAGGAAAATTTTAGGGTAAAAAAAATACTTATTTATATTTTAAAATATAAAGTAAATATAATACATACTAATTTATTTTATATGGAGGTATCTTATGTCTGATACAGTAAGAGTATGGCGTCATATTCAACAAAGATATAACTTAATTGGTTCAAAATGTACAAACTGTGGTAGATTATATTTCCCACAAAGAGTTGTTTGTCCAGACTGCAGAAGAAAAGGACATATGGAAGATTTTAAATTTAATGGTAAAGGAAAGATATATTCTTACTCTATTGTTAGATCACCGTCTTCTGACTTTAAGACTATCGCTCCTTATGCTGTAGCTATTATTGAATTAGAAGAGGGTGCAAAATTAACTGCACAACTTGTTGATACTGATATTGAAAACATTGAAATAGGAGATCCTGTTGAAATGGTCTTTAGAAAAATCTCTGAAGATGGAGATGATGGAGTAATTTCATACGGATTTAAATTTAAAGTAGTTAAATAAATTATTTAGCTATTTTCTCTTTTTATTTTCAAATTTTGTTTTTAGTTGGTTTTACTTAGTTTTTAGCTTTTTTTTTAGATTTCTATTTTCAAATTTTGTTTTTAGTTGGTTTTACTTAGTTTTTAGCTTTTTTTTTAGATTTTTATTTTTAAACTTTATTTTTAGTTTGTTTTTACTGAGTTTTTAGCTTTTTTTAGATTTTTCATTATAGACTTATAGTTTTAAGTCTTCTATTTTGAATCTTTAAAATATCTTTTTTTAGAACTTTAATGTTTTTTATAAAAATTTATTTAATCTAAAAAAACATATCTTTTTTCATGAGTAAAGATTCTATTTCATCATATGGTGAGAAAGCTTTAATTGAAAGAATAATTAATGCGTCCATTAAAAGGTCTTCCACAGTTAATAATACTTATTTAAATAGAATAGGCGATGATTGTTCCGTAATCAGATATTTAGATAGATACTTAATTACCACATCAGACATGCTTATTCGAAGTCATCATTTTCCAGATGAGATGACCTATTATGACATGGGATTTAAATCTGTAACCGTTAATGTAAGTGACCTTGCATCTATGGGAGCTAAACCTCTAGGATTTCTTTTAAGTATAGGTTTTAACAGGGATTTATCCATTAATGACTTTGATGATTTTATTGACGGTGTTCTTTCAGCCTGTGATTATTATAATATTCCACTTTTAGGTGGTGATACTAATGATTCAGAGGATATTATAGTCTGTGGAACGGCTATTGGTGAAACATCTACTGAACCAATGATGAAATATGGTTTTAACAAGGGAGATCTGGTTTGTATAACTGGTAAGTTAGGTCTTGCAGCATTAGGTTTTCAACTATTAAATCAAGAGGTCTCATCAGATAATATTACCATTACCGAATCAATAAATAAGGCATTAAAACCTAATGCAAGGTTAAATGAAGGGGAAAAACTTTTATCTCTAGGAGTTAAAACTGCAACTGATATAACGGACGGTCTTGCAAGCGAACTTGAATCCTTACTGGAAGCGGATAAAAAATATTCTGACTCAATTAATGGTAATGTTCCATATAATAAGGGTATTAGAATTTATGAAAATAAGATACCTGTTGATAGGGAGTATCTAACTATTGCAGATAGTTTGAATCTTGATTTATATGAATTGCTATTTCATACCGGCGAGGATTTCGAACTTATATTCATTATACCTAGGGATTTAAAGAGTGAAATTGAAAAATATCTGGATTTCTATGTTATAGGTGAGGTTACCTTAAATAATACACTTGAAATAGTCCTCACCAATAACGAGATTAAAACCTTATCAGGTATGGGTTATGAACATTTCAAGTTATAATTAAATTAATATTATTAAAAATTAAAAAGGGGTTGTCTTCTATGAAAATTGAATCTGTATTATATGAAAAGCTAGCTAAGTCAAGGGTTAAGTGTAATATCTGTAACCAAAATTGTATAATTCCAGAAGGGGATTATGGTCTTTGTATGACAAGGTATAATGATGGGGGAGACCTATATTCAATTACCTATGGTCAGATATCCTCATACAATGTTGATCCAATTGAAAAAAAACCATTGTACCATTTTTATCCCGGAAGCTTAGCATATTCGATAGGTGGTTATGGTTGTAATATGGCATGTTTGGCTTGTCAGAACTATATCATCTCACAGAAAATTGCCAAAGATATTGGTACTGTTAATATTATGCCAGAGACAATTGTTAAAAATGCAGCTTTAACAAACTGTAAGTCAATTGCTTATACATACAATGAACCTACTATGTTTTTAGAATATGTTGAGGATTGTTCTAAACTTGCCCATAGGGAAAATATTAAAAATGTTTTCATAAGCAATGGATTTTTTACCTCTGAGGCACTGGAGTACATTCTACCATATATGGACGGATTCAATATAGATTTAAAATTCATGTCTAAACAATTATATAAAGATTACTCTGATGCCCGCCTGGATGTGATACTTGATAATATAAAAGCTATTTATGAAAGTAAAGCTCATCTCGAACTAACAAATCTGGTTATTGAAGACTTAAATGATTCCGATGATATGATTCAAAAATTGGTAGATTTTATAATGGATGAATTAGGTCCGGAAGTTCCTATACATTTTACAAGGGCATTTCCCTACTATAAGATGGATGATATAGAGGCTACAAACCCTTCAAGCTTAATTAATGCATTTGATATTGCCCATAGAACTGGACTCGAATATATCTATTTAGGTAATATGCCTGATGATCAGAATACATTCTGTCCTGAATGTGGTGAGCTTTTGATTGAAAGAAATGGCTATTTTACAAAAGATTTAGGTAAAATCAAAAATAACAAATGTACTAACTGCGGTAGAAAATTAAACTTTGTAATGGATTAATCATGAGAATAATAAACCCTTAACATCGCACACTGTTGGAGGTTATTGATTGATTAAGGTTAATAACGTACTGTTGGAGGTTAAACTTTGTGATTAATTGATTAAGTTATTTAGAATTAGAGTTTTATTTGATCGTTGTGGATTTTAATGAAAATTAGACATTAAAATGATTAATATTATAGATTATGAAACTTTGACTTGATAAAATAGTATAAAATAAAAAAATTGCATAGATTAAAAAAAATAGTATTGAGTAAGTTTAGAATTCGGAAAAACTTACTCTTTCAAATTTCTCGGGATGATTAATATCCTTGGTAGCATCAAGACCTATTTTGGTAGTAGTACCGTCAGGTAATGCTTTCGGATCTAGGGAAGAACCCCTTGCTTTAGTTACAACCATTAAATCTTCATCACCTTTAACCCTTGTAGCTATTGCATATTCCACATCCTCAGGATTAAATATATCAATATCATCATCAACTACAACGCAATGTTTTAAGGATGGGTGTGCAGAAAGCGCAGCCATTAGGACATTCTTACCGTCACCCTGTGTCTGTTTCTTGATTTGTACCACTGCATGTAACCAACAGCAACCTCCCTCGGTTAGGGCAACATTTTGGACTGTAGGAACTGTGTTTTTAACATGTTCAAATATTCTAGGCTCCTGTGGAAGACCTTGTAGGAGTTTGTGTTCAAATCCTGCAGGAATAATTGCGTGATAATAGGCGTTTTTCTTAAGATGCATTTTGCTTAACTTTATGACTGGCTCCTCTCTTACAACATCATAGGTATCGGTTAAGTCTACGAATGGACCTTCTTTTGATCTTTTATTGTGGATGATTTTTCCCTCAAGAATAATATCCGCTTCAGGAACCTTTAAATCTGAATTTTCACATTTTAATAAGGTCAATTCACCATTTTTAAATGCATTGGCAACTTCCATCTCATCGGAATCAATAGGTATTGAACAGGTACTTGCAAGTAGGATTGCAGGATCTAATCCAATACAGATTGTAATATCCAAATCCTTACCTAATTCCTCTGCTTTATGGAAATAGGTAAATAAGTTTCTTGGTACAAGTCTAATTCCTAAAGTATTACTATTTTTTACAAGCATTCTATGAATAGAGGCATTTTGGACTCCGGTCTCAGGGTCACGTGCAAACACAACACCTGCTGTAATATATCTTCCACCATCTTTTTTATAGTGTTTTAAAATTGGTATCTTATTTAAGTTTGCATCATAACTTATATAATCATCTAAATCCTTGTAGTTTTCAACTTTAATTGGATTATCGCATGCCTTAACAATTGTTTGAAGAATCTCATCCTTTTTGCAGTTTATTGATTGGGCAATCTTTTCCCTTGTATTACAGATTCCACTTATTACCGGAATACGATGATGTTTGACATTAGTGAATAAAACAGTATCCTTCGGATATTTCTTTAATATCTCTACTATTTCATATTCAGTGTCCACTTCATCGTTGATTTCTATAAGATTTTTATAACTATTTAATTTCATAGAATCACTTTTTTTAATCATTGTTATAATTTATAATCAGCTACCTTTATCTAATATTTTTAGGTTTGAAGATTTAATAAATAAAGAAATTTTCAATTTACCTGTGGCAAATCTTTTTTTTAAAATATAAATTAGCTCTATATATTATTCTTTGAATCATCTTTAATTTTTATCACATTATAAATTAGCTGCCTTATATTTTATTCTTTTTAAGTTATCCTCAATATTTTTATCGCTAATACTTAGAATTTCTCCAGCTAAAATAGCACAGTTACGGCCATTATTAATTCCAACTGTTCCAACAGGTGCACCAGGTGGCATACTTACCATTGAAAGTAAGGCATCCTTTCCTTCGAATTCCTTGGAACATGGAACACCTAATACAACCTTTTCACTGGAACCTACTATAGAACCTGTAACCTGTGAGGATAATCCATTAACACCAATAAATATTTTAACATTTTCCATTTTCATCATATATTCTTGGAATTTCTTAGGATGTCTGATAGGGCTTACAACTGATAAATCATATGATATTTTCATACGATCAAGTAAAGTGGATATTTTCTTAGCAATACTCATATCAGAATGGCTTCCAGCTATTACAGCTACATCAGGACATTCATCAGGTGATAACGCTTCAACATCTAAGTTTTTATTGTCATTGTATTCAATATCATCAAAGTCGTCTACTAAAAAGTCTTTTTGAATATATTCACCATTTAACTCTTCTAGCAATTCCTTTTCACTATTATAAACCTTGTTTTTATAACCTGATCTTAAATCATGAATATTTGCTCTCATATTTTTATCATATGTTGCAATGATTTGCCCTGCAAGGATTGCTGCATTATCTCCCCTATCTATTCCAACAGTAGCAACCGGTGCTGGAAACGGCATTTGAATACTTGCATATAATGCGTCTAATCCGTCTAATTTAGCTTCAACAGGTACTCCGATAACAGGTTTATGTGTAAATGATGCGATAACTCCAGGTAGGTGTGCCGCCATACCTGCAATTGCAATAAATACTTCAATTCCATTTTTTGTACCTTGGAGTACGTCATGTTTAACTTTTTTATAGGTTCTGTGTGCTGAAGAAATCTTAAAATCATATGGTATCTTTAATTCTTCTAATTTATCTATACATTTTTGAGCTATTTTAATATCTGATGCAGAACCTAATATTATCATTACTTTTGGTTTCATTCTACCACCTTAATATTAAAAATAAAAATAAAATTTTTATGAAGACTAACTATTTAATAGTCTTAGTTGATTAATAAATTTTTAATAATAATATTTTGTAAGATTAAATATTTAATATTTTAATGGATTTAGAAAAATTTCAGGAAAAAGCATAAAATTTATGAAAAATTTTTAAGAATTTATTTTGTTAAAAAATTGGACTATAGAATTAAAGTAATAGAAAAAGTATTAGATATATTTATGAAAAATTTTTAAGAATTTATTTAGTTAAAAAAATTAGATTATTGAGTTAAAATTATAAAAAAAGTAGGTATATATTAAATTTAATAATATAAAACTACTGTTAATATCTGTAGACAGGATAACAGTCCGATAATCACAATGTAGGTTAGAAGATTTATGTTGTCTAACCTTTCTTTTGTAATGTGTTTTCTTATTCTTTCACCATATCTTGTATTTTCACTATTAATATTCAGTATAAATGGAAGTAATATTAGCAGTGGTATGAAGTATCTTCCTTGAACTCCTTGAATTCTAAGTGATCCTACAGGTGTCCAGGTTAAGTATTGTATTAGGAATAATGCAATATATATGACTAAAAATACTAAAGCGGCAAATAATCTTTTATTTCTACTTATCTTATATTTTATTGGATATAGAAAGCTTATAACTCCATAGTATACTAAAAAGATTAAAGCCAATATTGAAGATTGATATACACCATATTTTCCCTGCCAATCACAGAATCTGAATAAGTCTTTAAATACATACCATGTTTTTGATAAGATGTCACTCATCACTGCCGTGAAATATTTTACACTGGAAAACATGAATTTCAACTGTAAAACCGTGTCAATATTTAATTTCCGGGCCCTAGGTCCCCTATGTGATCTTCTCATATTCGGCATTGAATAGGTTACATTCCATAGGACTCCTATTATAAATATCAATATTATTCCAATTAAAGCATATTTGAAGTAGGATGGAGACTCGTAGTTTTCCCTTGGAATAATTAGGGTTAAACATGCAAATAACAATAGTGGCGGCTTGATTAATCCTACAAGCAGTACTAAGATATAGAATATTATCAAGTTTTCCTTACTTACACTGGCCTTCTCTGTCTTATACATTGAGAAGAAATATGCCATTAAAAGCAGTGAGAAACAATTGATAAATGCATCTGAACTTACAGTCGTGGCCTCATATATGGTAAATGGTAGACATGCTATCATCAACATCGGAACCTTTAGTATCGGTGTCTTTTTAACAGCATATGATGCCACACATGCATACATGAGAAGGTTCATAATACCTCCTAACCAGAGTACCCATATATTTGTAAGGTTCAATTCCTTAGCTAAAAATGCTCCAAAACCCTGAGGCAGATAGGCATAAAATGCATTCTGAGCAAATGCCGCTTCAACCAGATGTGAACTTTTATTTATTGGTTTGTCATCTGTTGCAGATGAGAATATTGTTTTAAATCTTGTTTTCTCATCAAGTGCTACAACATAATCATTAACAATATACCCTCTATGGGAACCGATCTGTTCATAGTGGGGGATGAAAACACCCTCTGAGGTTAAATCCGTTCTTGCTAAATGTTCATCCTCATCACAGCCAACAAGTATTGGTGATAATACTAAGGTTATAATTCCAAACACTATAATAGTCACGAAAGCTATTCTATGTATCTTCTCTTTATTACTATTTCTATATAATAATAGGATAATACCTATTAATATAAGTAAAAACAAGGTAATTACTTCACGCTTTACAGAAGCATGATGGTTATAAGCGAATAGTTGAAAAAGTGAAAATGATAAAATCATTATTACATATAATAATAAATACCATTTGTTTTTTTCAAGATTGTTTAATAGACTTATTAAGTTAAGCCTTAAAGAAGAGTTTTCCCCCATTTTTCCACCAAAAATCACACAAAATTAAAATCATCAATTATTATATATTTTAGAAATTAATAATATTAAAATTATTGTATTTTTTTTAACTTAAAAATTTCTAATTATATTTTTTAATAATGCCTAGACGGAATTTAGGAATTCTTTAACATATTCCAATTATATTTAATTAAATAGATACATTAATCATTATCTTTAATTAAGTTTGAATAAATATAAGAGATTAAAATTTTTATAAAATAGGTGAATAAACTCATGTCTTTTTCATGATTTTTAGAATTTATACTTTAGTTGTACAGATAATAATTGGACTATACTTTTCTATTTTATCTTGTAATAATTCATTTCAATACCTTATTTATTTTTATATAAAAAAATTTTTATTAAATAAAATACATAAATAATTAAAAATTTAAGGGTTTTGTGATTTAATGAGAACGGTTATTTTGATTCCATGTTATAATGAGGCAGTAACTATTAAAAAGGTTATTAATGACTTTCAAAGGGTAATGCCACATGCAGATATCTATGTCTATGATAATAATTCCACAGACGGTACAGATAAAATAGCGAAAGCAGAAGGGGCAATTGTAAGATATGAATATAGACAGGGAAAGGGTAATGTAGTTAGATCAATGTTTAGGGATATTGATGCAGACTGTTATATTATGGTAGATGGTGATGATACTTATCCTGCTGAAGCTGCTCCTGAACTAGAAAAGGAAATATTGGAAAAGAGAGCAGACATGGTAATTGGAGATAGACTATCCTCTACATATTTTACCGAGAATAAACGTCCTTTCCATAATAGTGGTAATATCTTTGTTAGAAAATCCATTAATAAAATCTTTGACAGTGACCTACATGACATTATGACTGGAATGAGAGCATTTGACTATGACTTTGTAAAATCATATCCAGTCCATTCTAAGGAATTTGAAATAGAAACTGAAATGTCCATATTTGCTTTAAATCACAATTTTAAACTTGTTGAAGTTCCTATTGATTATAGGGATAGGGCTGACGGTAGTTTCTCTAAATTAAATACTTTCAGTGATGGTTTTAAAGTTATAAGAGTTATTTTATCATTATTTAGAGATACTAGACCTTTGTCTTTCTTTTCATTAATGACATTAATTCTTTTAATTATTGCATTTGCTTATTTCTATCCTGTGTTGATTTCTTTTTTAGATACTGGTACGGTTTTAAAAATACCTACATTAATTTCCGTAGGTGTAGTATTCTTAACTGCTGTAATGATATTCTTAAGTGGTGTAATATTACATGTTCTTAAAAAACAACATGACCAAAACTTTGAACAACATTTAACATTAATTCGTCTTGCAAGAGATGCCGGCAATAAGAAAGATAATTAGATTTTTCATTTTCTTTAATTTCCACCTTTCTTAAATATCATTTTAAACTTTGCCGTTTTTTTAAAGTATTCCATTATTGTTTTTTTATTGTTATAATGCTTTAAATAATATTTTTTCATAAAAAAGGCATCTAATATTCAATTCTATTTTTTTAATTCTATTTTTTAAGGGTTGTTTCAATTGGAATGAATCTGTCTTGTTTTCTATCTAATTTTTATTAGACCTTTATAATTTTTAATTCTAATAAAATCTAATTTTAATAGTATTTATATAAAAGTTAGGATATTTTTATAAAAGATTATTTTAATAAATAAGTTTAATAATAAATTATTAATGGGGAAATTTAATCATTTTCTAAATCCATAATTAAAAGATTTAAAGAGGTTTTTTCTTGTTTAACTTTAGAAAGTCTTCTGATTCTAGTTCTAAAAACTTAACTGTTGATGTTGTAATACCTGCATTTAATGAGGAAGAGTCTGTTGCTACTGTAATTGGTGTTATAAAACAATTGGATTATATTCACGAAGTAATTGTAGTAAATGATGGTTCTACTGATAATACAGAATCCGAGGCTAAATCCGCTGGTGCCCGTGTAATTAATCATAAAGTTAATAAAGGTAAAGGAGCAGCTATTAAAACAGGTGTAAATTCTTCTAAAGCAGATATTATCGCTTTTATAGATGCAGATATTAAAAATTTAACTCAGGAAAAAGTAGATTTGATTATTAAACCTATTCTTAATGGTGAAACAGATATTACAAAGACTAAGTTCTCAAGGGAAAGTGGCCGTGTAACAGAACTTACTGCAAAGCCTCTTTTAAATTTTTTCTTTCCTGAGATTAATTATGATCAGCCATTAAGTGGTCAATTTGCTGCAAAACGTTCAGTTTTAAATAAACTTAATTTTGAAAGTGATTATGGTGTTGATGTTGGTATTGTTTTAGATGCTGATGTTAGAGGAATTAAAATCATGGAAATTGATATTGGAGATATTCAACATGACATGTCTCCATTGAGTGATTTACATGAAATGGCCAATGAGGTTGTAAGAACAATCATTACACGTGCTATGGATTATGGACGTATATCAATGATTGATACCTTGGGAAACTATATTAGAATGTCCATTTTAGGATTAACATTAGCTATTTTAGGTCTGTTTTTATTGTTCTTTGTTCCTCAAGTACCTTATCAATTAAGTGTAATATTTATTTTCTTAGGTATTATATTGGCTATTATTTATATAATAATACTGATTTTAAGGTCGATAACAGTATTTAGGAAAGCTCCAACCAATAAAAATGTTCTGGTATCCTTTATTAAAATGCATTTTCCAATTATCATAGTATTCTTTGTATTGATTTTAATGATATCTACATTTATCTCTGCAGCTACCATTGGAGATAACGGACAGATATCTATTGAGGCTACATCAAGAAATCTTGTAATATTTGGTCATGGATCTGATAATCATATCGCTGTTAGAGGTCCCTATACTGTGGATAGTGCAATAGAGAATGAATCAGATATTATTAGAATGCCGTATCAAGCTTTGCAAACGCTGCAAATGAATTATGGAGATACTGTCTATATAAATGATGATGTTTACTCAATAAATAAAACAAGACAGAATGAGGATAATACTCTAAGGGTTTCAAAAGATTTGAGAAGACATTTGAATATTAGAAGTGGGGAGATTATACCGAATTCTCATATTGCTTCAACATTTAATGGAGCTTTAGTTCATCACACGGTCCGTGCTTTGAATATCTCTGATCTGTCTTATAACATAACTGAAAACTATAATGTTGAGTATAAATCTATTAACGCATCAACATTTGATATTTATATAGATAATCATTATATTGCAACAACATCAGCAATATTTGAAGAAAATAAAACCTATGAAATCGATGTAAATGGTGAATTGGTAGGTACATTTACAGTTGATAACATTACAAATAATCGTACTTTCCAATGTGACTATGGTGTTCATAGCATAGAGTTAAGATCTAAAGGTGACACATCATCTGTTAGAAATGCTGTTGATACTAATGATGGAACTTTCTTGAGTTTTGTTTTAACAAATCAAACAACAAATAGTACTAATATTAATAACGGTTCCAATGAGGATTATACTACTACAGAAACAGATGACAATCAATAAGCTTTGATTATTTTATATAAAAAATCATATAAATTTTAAATTTATTTTATTTCTATCTCTTTTTTCTATTTTTAGGATTTTAATTAAACTATTTTTTTGTTTAAAAGCATATTATTGATCTTTGTGTCTTGAATCTTAAATCGTATTTAAAATAGGTCTTAAATTTTTTTTGTGATATGTATAGATATAGATGGAGTGTTCTATTTTTTTGTAGATTTCATTAGTTCTTTTTAAATTGAAAATCTTTATCGATTATTTTAGTTTTAATTATTTTATATTGGATATTATTTTGGATATCTTTTATTTTATTTTAAGAAAGTTTTCATGCATCTATGATTTATAGTTTTTTTAAAATCTAATTTGGTCTTTTTTTATAAAAGGTATGGTCAAGGCAATGGAAAAATCCAATAAAAAAGGTATCATATGATTAGTTCATGTTTTAAATATTATTTCATATGTAAAAATGGAATTTAAAGGGTCCAAAATTAGTTTTTATAAAATTAAATAACTTTTAACAAAAAAACCTAATATTTAAAATTTCAGTGATTAAATGTAAAAATTAATTTTATTAAATTTTTAAAATGCTATTAAATTTTATTATATAAAATTAGTGATATGGGTTTTAAATGTGATTTAATTAAATATAATAAGTCTTTAACCTTTTTCATAGGTGATTGAAATATTAAAAATTTTTATTTAAAAGAAATAGAGAAATAGTCAAGTTAATGACTATTTTAAAAAAATCTAATTTTTATCTTCTTACAGTTATCTTGCTGTTCATTGTCTTAGCATTAAAGGTACCGTCACCTGCAAATGCAGTCTTAATAGTATAGGTACCGGTTCTAGTAAATCTAACTTTTAAGGTGGCTTTACCATTCTTGTCGGTCTTTAAGGTATATGTCTTACCATTAACAGTGACCTTTAATGTTCTACCAGCAGCATTAACATAGGATGATTTACTGGTTGCCTTAACACCCTTTAAATTAAAGGTTAAGGTTCTGTAGGATCTTACTTTAACAGGTTGAGTTCCTTTAACAGTGATAGCTGTAGGTTTTTTAGTGACTGTAATCTTGTTTACAACAAAACTACCATTACACTCATCGTCACCTAAAAACGCAGTAGCAAAAGTATAGACACCTGCATTTGGAAGATTAATTTGAAGACGAGCACTACCGTTTTCATCGGTTGTACGGTTATAAACCTTACCATTGAAACCAATACTAATGTGTTTGCCAGCTAAAGCATTACCTTCAGAATCCTTAAGTGCAACTACAAAGTATCCACCACGTTCACCCTTAACATAATCAACAGCAGTCTGATTAAAATCAGAGGATATAATTTGACTTGCAATTCTTTCTGGTTTAGGAACCATTACAACATGTTCTGAGGAGTTAGTTCCTATGTAATTATTGTTACCACCATATATTAAGGTAATATAATTATTTCCTGTTAGATTATTGATTTGAGCATTACCGTTTTCATCAGTAACTAAAACAGTGCTAACTGTAGTATTATTAACTAAATAACTAATATCTGCATTACTAATAGGATTACCATTAGCATCAACTAATCTAACAATAATATTAGCTTTATTATCAAAACCAACATTAAGTTTAGTTGTAATTGGTGAAACTTCAAATTCAGATTTTCCATTAGCTGATGTATAATTATCGTTTCCAATGTAAACTACATTAACATTGTAGGTACCTGCTGAAAGATTACTGATAACTGCTGAACCAACACCGTCAATTATTGTGATATTATATTCAGTGTTGTTGATTGTTAAAGTGATGGTATCATTTAATCCTGTATTGTTTACTCCAGTTAATGTGGCTGTTACAGTCTCATCATTACCATAGCTTATGTCAACTCCTGTAACAGTGATTGCTGGTGAAGCTTTTCTTACTGTAAATTCTGCATATTTACTAGTTAACTCTGTATTATCTGATTTTAAACTTGCAATTACAGATTTTCAGAATTGCTTTATGAAAAAAATTAAATAATCTAAAAATTAATAAAAAACCTTTTTTTAAATATTAGAGTAAAAACTGAAATTCCCCCTTAACGTACATCAATAAAAAATGTACAATTTATAATAAATATCTTAACATTTTTAATATTTTCTAAAATGATTTGAAAATATCCATATAACATTTAGTAAAAGTAGATAAAATTAATTAAAACAATTAATTTTTTAAAAATTGGGATTTTAAAGTAAATTTTTTTGAATAAAATAAAATTTAATTCATATGGGATTTTAAACATCTATACAAAAAACTATAAGACTTGTATAAAACTAGATTTCACTGATTTGATTTTTTAAGTTTATAAATATTTTATAATATTTGATGTACTATTTAATTGTATTTAAGACATTAATTAACCGTAATAGAGTCTTTAAATGAATGGTTTCTAAATTGTTAACTAAGTATTATATGGTTATTTGAATTTTTTATAACTCTGGCTAATTTTAAAAAAAGTAAAAAGTAAAAAATAGAATATAATTATTTAATTAATTATATATTTTAACAGCCTCATCAGGATCGTCATATAAACCTAAAGCTGCAAGAGCGCCAATCTTTCCATGGTCTCCTGTAACTGCAATAAGATCTATACCTAACTCATCTGCTATTTTCTCAGATGTCTCTACATCCATCATACCTGTTTTTGTTTTATGTGCATACTTTCTTAATTTTTCAGGTATCTCAATTCCGGTTTTAACTGCAATTGATGTTTCATTTGATAGTGTGTCCCTTTTAAGAAGTTCAACTATTCTGTTGATAAGTTTATCCTTATCCTCCTCTTTTACTGCAAAGGTCAGTGCAATTGAAACACAATTTTGAGTTTTATGAGGATTCTTAGGGTATAATTGACATATAACATGGTCCAAGTATTCAAATCCTTCCTCTTTTAATTCCTCACCAATGTTATGTGCCATGGTCCAGGTTGCACCTTTATCTTTTATATCGGTATCATCTATACCAATAACAACTTTCTCAAGTTTTGGAGTAACTACAACTGCTTTTCCTAGTTTAGAGCCTCCACCTTCTTTTAAAAGTTGGATATACTTTACTCCGTCACCCATACCTCTGCACATTGCAGCTCCAACACCTGCACCTGCAAGTCCTGCATGGGTTACTTTAACCTCATCGCCATCTGCCTGAATCTCTTCAATTCCAGCAGCATTATAACTTGCTTTTAAATCCAGTGGTGATTTACCAACTTTTCCAATAAATATATGTTTGTTTCCATCACGATATGCTTTTTTAATCAATGGACTACTATGCTTATATTGGTTTACTAACCAATGTGATCCTGATATACATGAATGATACTCAACAATTTCAACTGTATCATTATCTACCATTGTCAAAACTTTCTTATATGGTGCTATCCAAGGGTCATCATATCTTTTTTTTAAATCTTCAGGTTTTAATATTTCCATAGAATCATCTAAAAATAAATAATATTTAAAAAAAGCTTTTTTTATATAAATAAAATAAATTGAAAGAAAATTTTTCAATTTTCAATAAGACAAATTAAAGTTTATTCTTCTTCAAGTTCTTCTAATCTATCTAAAAGTTTAATAGCTGCTTCTACAGCTTTTTTACCATAGTCAATACGTTTATGTGCATCAAGTCTTGTCATACCTGGACCACTAATACCTAATGTTACAGGTTTATCATAATCTAGGGATAAGTCAGTAATTTTACGAGCTGCATGTTGTGCTACTATTTGGTCGTGGTCTGTTGCACCTTCAATTACAGAACCTAATGCTACAACAGCATCAATGTCATCCCTTTCAAGTAATTTTTTAATAGGCAGAGCCATATCAAATACTCCAGGTGCAAT
Source organism: Methanobrevibacter boviskoreani JH1 (assembly GCF_000320505.1). Classification (NCBI taxonomy): domain Archaea; kingdom Methanobacteriati; phylum Methanobacteriota; class Methanobacteria; order Methanobacteriales; family Methanobacteriaceae; genus Methanobrevibacter; species Methanobrevibacter boviskoreani. Next base: position 272,662 of record NZ_BAGX02000020.1, on the reverse strand, counting down.
AAATACTTTAGTAATTTCACTACCTCTTGATTTAGCCTCTTCTTTAGCAAGACCTAACATACTTTGATTAATATCAAAATTAAATTCAGCAACAACTGCTCCAATATTATATTTTCCCATTTTATACTCTCCTTTATTTTTATAATTTATTATACCTTAAAATATGGATTAAATTTAAAATATTCTATTTTTTAAAATAAACATAAATTCAAATCTAAATACCTTTCATTAATATGAAAAATAAAATTTATTTAAACTACTAGTATTACGAAATATGCTACACCACTTAAGGCCATGATTAAAATAATAAATAAAGCTGCCCATTGTATTTTAGTCATATCATTACCTCATAATTTTTAATAAATTAAATTATTCTTAATATATTATTATTTTATATAATAATTATATATTAATATTTTATATTTTCTAGAAAACCTTAAGTTTTTTCCATATTAACTTCTTCTAATCTTTTAGTATTAATCTTTAATACCTATTTGATAATGTTTAAATCCTAATTTTTTAAGTTTCTCATTATTATATTGGTTTCTTCCATCGAATATAACTGGATTTTTAAGTATTTTCTTGATTTCTTTAAAATCAGGAGTTCTAAATTCCTTCCATTCTGTTACAAGAATCATTGCATCTGCGTCAACTAAAGCATCTTTCTTGTTGTTGAAATATTCAATATTTTCATTATCTTTTAGATATTTCTCTTTAGATTCTTCCATAGCTTTAGGATCATATGCCTGGATTTTAGCTCCTCTTTTAGTTAATTCATTGATTAAGGTTATGGAACTTGCCTCTCTCATATCGTCAGTATTTGGTTTAAATGAAAGGCCCCATACACCAAAGGTTAAACCACTTAAATCCTCTCCAAAGTGGTCTACAACCTTTCTAACTAAGGATAATTTTTGATTGTAGTTAACATCCTCAATCGCTTTTAAAAGTTTAGGATCTAATCCATTTTGTTCCGCAATACTGATTAATCCTTGAACATCCTTTGGGAAACAACTTCCACCGTATCCACATCCGGCATGTAGGAAATGGCTTCCAATTCTTTTATCTGTTCCGATTCCAATGCGGATGTCCTCAATATTTGCTCCGGTTTTCTCACAGATATTTGCCATCTCATTCATAAAGGATATTCTAGATGCAAGCATAGCATTTGCCGCATATTTGGTAAGTTCAGCACTTTTGATATTCATGAATAAAATGTTTTTATTGTTATCTGTAAATGGTTCATACAGTTCTTCCATTATTTGATAACATTCCTCGTCCTCATATCCGATTATTATTCTATCTGGGAATAAACAGTCATGGACTGCAGAACCTTCTTTTAAAAATTCAGGATTAGATATCATTTTAAAATCGAATTTTTCCCCTCTTTTATCTAATTCCTCATTAATGATACTTTTAACCTCATCAGATGTTCCTACTGGAACAGTTGATTTAATAACGACATAACAGTCATGGTTCATATACTGTCCTATCTCAGATGCTACGTTATAGACATAGGTTAAGTCACAACTACCGTCCTCACTCATTGGTGTTCCAACTGCAATATAGTATATATCGGATTTTTCTAGTGATGTTTTGGTATCAGTTGTAAATGTAATATTCCCTTTGTTTTGATTATCAATAACCATATCTGCAAGTTGTGGTTCGTAAATAGGTATAATTCCTTTTTTAAGATTATTAATAATTTTTTTATTGACATCTACACAATAAACTTGATTTCCCATTTCTGCAAAGCATGTTCCTGTAACAAGCCCTACATATCCTGTTCCGATAACTGTTAATCTCATTTTTAAAACCTATTTTAATTTAATAAATCATTTTATTAAATGATTGTAATTTATGCAATTGTTTTGTAATATATAATTATTATATATAATATTTCATATTTATCATTTAAAATTAATAAACTTTATACATTAATATAATTTTTAATTATAATTAACTTTTATAAGATTAATTGAAGTGGAGATAATTTAAAGATATATGATTAATAAGTTTTACATTGGCTCTGTTAATATAAATTTAAATATTCGTCTAAGGCATCTTCATAATTTCTCAGTTCTTCAAATCCGTTGTTTTTCCATTTATCATGGGATAACACTGAATAATGTGGTCTTGGAGCAGGAGCTGCAAACTCCTCACTTGTAACAGGCATGACATTAATATCGATTTTTTTCTTTTCAAATATTAGCTTTGCAAATTCGTACCAGGTAGTGCTTCCACTGTTTGTTAGATGATATGTTCCATATTTATTTGATTTAATTAACTCATATATTCCTTTAGATAAATCCTTTGTAAATGTTGGTGAACCTTTCTGATCATTTACAACTGTTAAGGTATCATGGGTTTTTGCAAGTTCTAGCATTTTTTCAATAAAGTTGGGACCATTCTTTCCATATAACCAGGCAGTTCTTATAATAAAATATTTATCCAGGATATTCTCAACATTTTCTTCACCTTTAAGCTTGGATTTTCCATATATGCTTATAGGTCCTAATTCATCATCCTCTATAAGTGGTCTATTGTTATTTCCTTTAAATACATAATCTGTACTAATATGTGCCAATGTAGCATCAATTTCTCTACAAGCCAGGGCTAAGTTTTCAGGTCCCTCAGCATTTAATTTATATGCCAAATCCTTCTTGGTTTCACACCCATCTACATCTGTCATAGCAGCACAATTAATTACTATCTCCGGTTTATATTCTTTTATTTTTTCCATTACTTGGTTTCTATCAGTAATATCTAAAGATTCATGATTTGTTACAATTAAATCTTCGCTTTTAAGTACCTCCCTTAAATCGGTACCTAGCATTCCGTCTCCACCAGTAATTAAAATTCTCATATTAGCACCATTTACAGTATTATTAAAATTTATTCAAAAATATATTTATCTTACTTAATATATAATTAATAATATTATAATTAAATGATTTTTTTAATAACTAATTTTATTTTTATTTAGTTTTACTTAAGAAGTGATATAATGAAAGTTTGTGTAGTAGGTCAAGGATATATCGGACTTCCAACAGCAGCATTATTTGCAAAGAATAATTGTGACGTTTTGGGAGTAGATGTTAATAAAGAGATTATTAAAGACTTAAAAGATGGAATTGTTCACATTGAAGAACCAGGCATAAGCGAAAGTATTAACAATGCTTTAGCTGAAGGCCGGTACCATGTATCTTTAAAACCTGATAAGGCAGATGTATTTATTATTACTGTACCTACTCCATATGTTGTCGAAGATTTAAGCTGTGATTTAAGTTATGTTATAAGTGCTTGTAAATCTATTCTTGACTATCTGGAAAAGGGTAATACAGTTATAGTTGAATCAACTATTGCTCCAGGATCTACAAACGATATAATCAAACCAATATTTGAGGATGCTGGATTTACCATTGGGAAAGATTTATATCTAGCACATTGTCCTGAGAGAGTACTTCCAGGCCAAATTATGTATGAACTTGTAAACAATAATAGGATTATCGGTGGAGTAACTGAAGCCTGTACTGAAAAAGCTGCAGAGGCTTATGGGATATTTGTAAAAGGTAAATTGTTAAAAACAGAGGCTATAACTGCAGAATTGTCCAAATGTATGGAAAACACATATCGTGATGTCAATATTGCACTTGCAAATGAACTTACTAAAATCTGTGAGAAGATTGGGGCAAATGCACTTGATGTGATTAAACTTGCAAACCAACATCCTAGGGTCAACATTCATAATCCAGGTCCAGGTGTAGGTGGACATTGTCTTGCAATAGATCCATACTTCATATATTCTAAAGCACCTGATACCGCTAAAATCATTAAGCTTGCAAGGGATACCAATAACAGTATGCCACAGTTTACAGTAGATAATGCTAAAAAGATTATTCAAAACTATACCGATGAATATACTCCTAAAATCGCAATCCTTGGAGTTTCATATAAGGGTAATACTGGAGATACCAGGGAAAGTCCTGCATTTGAAATCATATCAAAACTTCAAAAGGAGGGTTATAAGATAGGAGTCCATGATCCCCATGTTGAAGATGAAAGTTATCTATCACTTGAAGATGCTTTAGACGGTGCTTCACTTGCATTGATACTTGCAGATCATGATGAATTTAAAGATTTAGATTATAATCTATTTATTGATAAGATGGAAGATTCGATTATATTCGATACTAAAGATATTATTAAAGATGTTCCAGACGAGATAACTCTCTTTAATTTCGGAAATCTTTATAAGATTTAGATTTACCCATCATTTTTTAATAATTAGTATGGTACTTTATTTTAGAATATAAATTTATTATTTCTTTAATTTTCATAGATAGATTTTATAAGTCTTACTTTTTTTAATTTTTTTAATTTATTTATTATTTATTGCTAATTTTTCAGAAAATCTTATTTAATTAAACTATAATTTATCTGGGCTTAATACCTTTAAGAATATTATATTAAAATTTTTTCTATGATTTAAATTATTAAAAATTTTTATCGGAAATTAAATTTTTAAATGAACTTTAATTAATAATTTTTAAATAAAAAATTAAAAAGAGTTATTGATTAAAAGGTTATAAGAAAAATTTTATAATCTAATAGTATTTCATGAATAATAAAAGTATAAGTGAACTTAAAAATGATATTATAAATGTAACTGCTAAAATATTGTAGTTATTTTTTATAAAATCGAATTTATTACTTTTTAAGAGTTTATTATTTGAATTAAAACTAAATATAATTAATAATAAAGCTATCACCGGTATAAAATATCTTCCTTGAACACCTTGAATTTTAGGTAATCCTACTGTTGTCCAGGATATATATTGAACTATATAAGTTCCTAAGGCTATTAATAAGGTAATTATTAATAACTTTATTTTATCTTTTTTATTTAATCCCTGTTTTGGTGAATATGTGAAAATAAATAATAAAAGTAATATGAAAAGTGCAATCACTAGAAAATATGATTTAATTGTTGTATATGTTCCGTGTCCAAAACTAAATAATGATTTAAATGCTTTTATAAAATTCATTGGATTAAATAATATTTTTAAAAAATTTATTGGATGATTAACTATATATAAGATTTGTAATTTTGAATTCACATTTTTTCTAAGGAAATAACCATATCTCCATGAGTAATAAAGCATTTTAGTTGCATATCTACTCCAAATTAGTGTAATTGCAGATACTATTATAAAACATAATCTTGATAAATGCTTTATTTTCGGTGTTTTGAATTTGTTTTTTGGTATTAAAAATATTAGAAGTATTAATGCAGCATATGTTAGTTTGCATAGCCCACAGAGTGCTGTTATTAAAGTTAATATACCTATATTTTTCCAGTCTACTGTATGATCTTCTTTTTTGTATAAATATAAAAAGTAAGTTATTGATAATAAGGCTAATGCAAAAATCATTCCGTCAATACTTGTTGATCCAGCTTGATATATTGAGAGTGGTAAACATGCTGTTAAAAGTAGAGGAATCTTATATATTGGAGCCTTTTTTATAGCATATGAACAAATTATTGCATAAAATATTAAGTTACATAATCTTCCAAGCCATAACATCCATATATTATTCAGATTTAATCCTTTTGCAATATTTATTCCAATTGCTTGTGGAATATATCCATAAAAAGGATTTTGAGCAAATGCACTACTTACATATTTTTTAGTATAATTTATTTTTTGATCGTCCCATTTTGTTTTAAATACAGTTTTATTTCCCATTTTACTTACTTTAAGTTCTCCAACAGACTGAATTGTAAGAAAATGATTATAAGAATCTAATGATTTATTATATATTTTTGTATTTAAATCTCCATGGGATACTATTTCTGAACGTGCAAAATGTTCTTGTTCATCACTAATGGATATTATTGGACTTAAAAACACACACATTACTCCAAAAACTAATATTATAATTAGAGCAATCTTATGTAATGGGAGATTTTTATTTGTTATAAATAGTAAAATAAAGGATCCAATTATTAATAATACTAAGAATACTAATAATGTTGCTTTAATGTTAAAATTGGTTTCTTTTGTTTCATAAAATATAAAACTTAATAAAAATAGCCCGTATATTATAAAAAACCATTTTAAATTGATAATATTTCTTTTTAATCCTTCTATTTTTAAATTCATAATGTCACCTTATTCATATAAATATTGAATTATATTATTAATAATCCTTTACATTTTTTAGATGCTTTTAAACTATATTTATAAAAACAAATAAATTAATATTAATAGAATAATAAAAAATTAATTATTTTAATTGACTTTATAATTTAAATATTTTTTTAAATCAATTTATGGAGAAAAAAAATTATGTCTATGACAATGTCTGAAAAGATATTAGCTAAGGCTTCAGGTAAAGATAAGGTTGAAGCTGGAGAAATTGTTATGGCTAATATTGATATCGCTATGATTCATGATTTAACAGGTCCTCTTGCTGTAGAAGGATTTGAAGAAATCGGTACTGGAAAGGTATGGGATAAGGATAAAGTTGTTATTCCATTCGACCATCAGGTACCTGCTGATTCAATTACAGCTGCTAACAATCATATATTTATGAGAAAATTTGCAAAAGAACAGAACATCACTAATTTTTATGATGTAAATCAAGGTGTATGTCACCAGGTACTTCCTGAAATGGGACATATTCGTCCAGGTGAGGTTGTAGTAGGTTGTGACTCACATACCTGTACCCATGGTGCATTAGGTGCATTTGCAACTGGTATTGGATCCACTGATATGTCTATGGTTCTTTCAACAGGTAAATTATGGTTTAAAGTTCCTGAGACTATCAGATTTAATATTACTGGAGATTTAAAAGAGAACACCTCTGCAAAAGATGTTATATTACACATTATTGGTAAGATGAGGGCAGATGGTGCTACTTATAAGGCATGTGAATTTGTTGGAGATACAATTGAAAACATGAGCATATCTGATAGAATGGTATTTTCAAACATGACCGTTGAAATGGGTGGAAAAGTAGGTTTATGTGAGGCAGATGAAAAAACCAAGGAATACCTAAAGGGTAGAACAGATAAACCTTATGAAATCTTTAAGACTGATAAGGATGCAAACTATGAAACCGTAGATATAGACGTATCTGATTTAGATCCACAAATCGCTTGTCCAAATCATGTTGATAATGTTAAAGACGCAAGTGAGGTTTCAAAACATGTAGACCAGGTATTCTTAGGTTCATGTACCAATGGAAGAATTGAGGATATGAGGGATGCAGCAGAAATCCTAAAAGGAAACAAGATTGCAAAGGGTACAAGAATGCTTGTGATTCCTGCTTCCCGTGAAGTTTATTCTAAATGTTTAGATGAAGGTTTAATAAAAATATTCGTTGATGCTGGTGCACTTGTTACAAATCCATGTTGTGGTCCATGTCTAGGTGGACATGTAGGTCTTATTGGACCTGGTGAGGTAAGTCTTTCAACATCAAACAGAAACTTTAAAGGAAGACAAGGTAGTCCTGATGGTGAGGTATACTTATCATCTGCAAAGGTTGCAGCTGCTTCAGCTATTAAGGGAGAAATTTCTTTACCTGATAATTAAGGAGATAATAATATGGAAGGAAAAGTATGGAAATTTGGAAATGATGTTGATACTGATGTTATTTTACCTGGAAGATATCTAATCTATACTGATGAGGAAACATTATCTAAACATTGTATGGAAGGATTAGATCCTAATTTTAGTAAAAAAGCTCAAAAAGGAGATTTCATTGTTGGAGGAACTAACTTTGGATGTGGTTCATCTAGAGAACATGCACCTATTGCAATGAAAGGTTTAGGTATTGGTGCTGTAATTGCAGAATCCTTTGCAAGAATCTTCTATAGAAACGCTACTAATATTGGAATTCCACTTATTGAAGCTCCTGGAATTGCTGATAAGGTAAAAGATGGAGATATAATAGATATTGATATGGAAAAGGGAGTAATTAAAACCTCATCTGGTGAAGAGGTTAAATTTAAGAAATTACCTCCATTCATGTTAAATATCCTAAATAGCGGCGGATTAATTCCTTGGTTAAAGAATAATATTGATGATATTTAGATATCATTAAATTAAACTTTTAATTAAGAATATAATTAATTAGAGCTGTTTTATAAATAAAAAGGAAATTTTTTTATTTTAAACTATTTTTTATTTTTTTTACTATTTTGTAAAATTAGGTTGGATAACATGTCTGATTTTAATCAGGGGATATCTATAATTGTTCCTACTTATAAAGGAGAGAAATACATTCTAAAATTATTGGATTCATTAAAGAATCAAACTTTGGATAAGAATCTTTTTGATGCATTATTTGTCATAAATGGTGAAAGGGACAATTCTGAGAGTATTATTAAAAAATTTAAAAGTGAGAATACTGATTTAAATATTGAAATAATGGAATCCCAGAAAGGGGTGTCCAATGCTAGAAATTTAGCCCTTGATACTATTAATAGGGAATACTGTATCTTTATTGATGTTGATGATTATATCTCCTATAATTATCTTGAGGAATTATATAAACATCGTAAATCAAATAGGATAGTTCTCGGTAATTTTTTTAATGTGGATTTGAATGGTAATCTGTCTAAAACCTATTTCAGTGACACCTTACTTGAAAACAATGGATTGTTCCATTTATATGACTTTGATGTAAATCCCTTATTGATTACAACAAATAAACTTGTTCCTACTATTTATGCTAATAAGGTTAGGTTTAATCCTAATCTATATAATGGGGTGGATCTGGACTATTTCTTTAAACTATATTCCAAATTCGATTTTGAATTCTATATAGTAGACAATGAAAGGGAGGCCATTTATTATAGGGTCCTTGTTCCAGGTTCTATATCTAGGCAGGACATGTCATTTCAGTTCAATGTTGTAGATAGATTGAAAGTAATGAAATCCCTTGATAATACATATAGGAAATCCAAAGATAAAGAGAAGATCTTTAAACTTCTAGATTTTATTGTTAATGTGGGACAGAAGAATTTCATAGTTAGATATATTGAAAAACATCCTGAAGATTATTTTAAAGCGTTATATGAAATAGAGTCATATCATATTGAAAACTTCGATTATCTAAGATTTTTCAAGTGTCTAGATTCTCTGGATGTTAATACTCAGGATAATATAAAAGATATTAACAATTATATCTATAATCTTTATAAAAAAGGGAATACATTTAAAAAAGAAAATCAAAAGCTAAAAAAGGAGTTGGATTTTAAGAATAAACTTTTAAAAACAAGACCATATAGACTTGCAGCTTCTTTAAGAAGGATGGCCATGAAATTAAGAGGTAGACAGTAGATTAAGATTGTCTCTTGATTAGTATTTAATAAAATTTCATAATTGTTAGAAGTATCATTGAGGATATAAAACCTATCATCATTGTTATTACTAATAATTGACTGTTTTTTTCGTTTTTATTACTTTCTTTAAGTCCAAATATCATTGGTCCTAACACTAAAAGGGGAATAAAGTATCTTCCAAAGACACCTTCAATCCTTGACATTCCGACATTACACCAGGTTAGATATTGGATGAGGTATGTGCCTATAAAAATTAAGAGTCCAATAAAGAAAAGACCTATTTTTGATTTTCTATCTAGTTTGATCTCCTGTGGATATAAGAAGGATAGGATTACATAAAAGATTAGAAATGTTACAACTAGAAATGTAGATGTGTATGGCGGTAAATTACCAAATGAGAAATATCCGCTAATTACGTTTATAAGATTATCTGGTGTAAACAGTAAATAAAGTGAGTTCAACGGATGGTGTGCCATATATGTTAATTGACCTGATATGTTCACATTGTTTTTTATGAAATAGGTGCCTCTCCATGAATTTAACAAGTGTTTAGTTGCATATAGTTTGGTCCATAATAAATCGATTAAGATTACACCTATAAATCCAATGATCCTTGAATATTCCACTTTTCTGTCCTTGAAGTTGTCTCTTGGGACTAGAAATACTAGAACCAGTAACCCCATATAGGTTACCTTTGTAAATCCACCAATAAGAGAGATGATTAAAAATGTTAATAGATTTTTATAATCTAAACTGTTTTTCTCGGCTTTGTACATGTATAGGAAATATGCTATTGTAAGGATTGCAAAACTATTTACAGTTGCATCAATACTTAATGATGCAGCTTGATAAATTGTAAGTGGAAGGGTTGCAGTAATAAATAGTGGAATCTTAAATATTGGCGCTTTTTTAATAGCATATGAACATACAAAAGCAAACATTAAAAGATTAGCTATTCTTCCAAACCATAACATCCATATGTTATTCAGATTTAATCCCTTTGCAATATCTATCCCGATTGCCTGCGGGATATATCCATAAAACGGATTCTGACAAAATGCAGAGGAGACATAGGTTGTGGTGTAGTTTATGGACAGATCATCCCAATTGGTATTGAATATGGTATTTCCGGTATTCTTATAAAGTGGGCTCATTGAGGCAATCGTTTCATATCCCTTAGCCTCATATCCACTCTTGTTTGAATTAGGAATATCTACATAATTTGGAAATAGTTGGCCTTCTGAGGTTATCTCAGATCTCCAGAAATGTTCTGTCTCATCACATACCGTTACAATAGGTGTAATGAATACACAGCATAATCCGAAAATCAATATAACTATGAAGGCTATTTTATATAGGGGAAGATTCCTTTTAGATATAAAAACTAGAATAAAAGATCCAAGTATAAACAAAAGTATTAATGAAATTGATGTAAGCTTAATATTGAAATTAGTTGTCCTCATCTGATATGATAGAAATGATAATAAAAATATTAAATATATTGTAAAAAACCATTTAAGGTTTTTAATCTCCATTTTTAATCCACTTAAATCATTAGTATCAAACATTAAATCCCTTTACAATTCCATTAAAAAATCTAATTATTTTTATCTGATTAAATATTTATTTATAAATTATTTAAATTAAATTATCTGTTATCCATTATTTTATAATTCTTTAGTTAAATTTATAAAGATATTAAAATAATTGGATATTAAATTCTTATCTTAAACTATCTATCTATAAACATCGAATTTTAGTAAATTTAATTCAGTAGTTAATAATGCTATTAAAACAATAATCGGATTAAAAATTCATAAAAAAATTAGAAATAATATCTTAAAAATATTGCAAAGACTGTTAAGGCAATAAATCCTATTGTTATGGTGTATAATAACAGTTTTATATTGTTCTTAGGACTTTCATTATTTCTATTAATGTTTAAAACCATCGGTGCAAATGCAATTAGTGGTATAAGATATCTTGCTTGCATACCTACTACTTTATGGCTTCCAACAGGAGACCAGGTTATGTATTCGATGGTAATTGTACCAAACAATATTATTGCTCCAATAATACATAATCCCACTTTGCTTCTATTCTTGATCTTTTCTTTTTGGGGATATTCTATACAGAATACAATAAATAGAACCAAGTATAATAGTATAAATGTTTTTGCAAAGTATTTATATCCTCCTGAGTAGAATAGAGTCCACACTATATATTTATACATCTTAATGCTGGTTATTGCAGATAGATATGTGCTAAAATTATGTATTATGAAGCTTATCTGACTTTGGGCATTAATATTGTGGGTTAGTCCATATTTGAATCTCCAAGACTGAAGATTAGCAATACTTGCATAGAACTTTGTCCATATTAGAATAATGGCCGTTGTTATAATGAATCCTATTGAACCTTCTAATTGTGTTTTTTTATCTTTAAACTTGGATTTTGGAACTAAGAATATTAATAGAGCTAAAGCTAAAAATGTGATTTTTACAAGACCAGTTAACACTGACAATACAGTAAAGATTCCAACATGCTTTAAGGTTAGGGTGTTGTCTTCCTGTTTATACATATATAAGAAATAGGCTATTGTTAAAAGACTTAAGCCATTTACCATTGCATCGATACTCATTGAGGATGCCTGGAAGATGGATAAAGGCAGTGTTGATGTTACAAAAAGTGCAGATTTGTATATGGGAGCTTTTTTAATGGCATATGAAGCAAGCATTCCATAGACTAATAGATTGCAAAGCCTTCCTAACCATATCATCCATATATTATTTAGATTTAATCCTTTTGCAATGTCTATTCCAATTGCCTGTGGTATATATCCATAGAAGGGGTTCTGAGCAAACACTGAATTAACATAGCTTGGAGTATAATCTATTTTTTGATCGTCCCAATTTGTTTGAAAAACTGTTTTTCTTGATAAGATACTTGTATAATTCATCTGTACTTTAGGCCCGATCTGAGAAATTGATCTAATTGATTTATAGTCCTTATGGGTATAGTTATTACCTGGACTATAAACATACTGAGGTATAAATTCTCCTCTGGATGTTAATTCTCCTCTGCAGATGTGTTCGTTTTCATCTGGAGCTCCGATTATCGGTGATAGAAATAGACAGGATATACCTAAAACGATTATTATAAGAAGGGCAACCTTATGTATAGGTAGGTTTCTCTGACTTATAATTAAAAGTAGAATACATCCAAGTATTAAAAAGAATATTAATTCGGCTACTACGGTTTCAAATCCTAAATTATTAACATATACAAATGTGACTAAAAATAGAAAATATATAAAAAAGAACCATTTCAAATCTATGATGTCCTTTTTTAAACCATCAAAAGTAAATTCATTACTCATACATATTAACCCAGTTTTTATTATTACTTTCTTTAATCTAGTATATATAATATATATCAAAAAATCTTTTATATTTATAAAATAAAACTAATATTGTAATTTTATAAAAATCAATTTTTGAGACCTCGGCAAAATTCGATTTTTTTTACATTTGGAAAATACTTGAAATATAAAGCCAAGCATTATGTTTTTTTAATAAAAAAACTTTTATAATTTTGTCCAAATCTCATTTATAAAAAACTTAATTTGGTTTAAAAATCATTAATTTATTGATTGAATGATTTAACAATAATTTAAAGAGTGATTAAATGTATAAAATAGCTGTAGTTCCTGGAGATGGAATTGGTAAAGAAGTAATGGAAGCTACTATTAATGTTCTTGATGGTTTAGATATTGACTTTGAATATGAATATGGTCTTGCAGGTGATGAATGTTTAGAGAAAACCGGTAAGGCATTACCTGATGAAACCTTAGATTTAGTTCGTAAATCAGATGCATGTTTATTTGGTGCTGCAGGAGAATCTGCTGCAGATGTTATTGTAAAACTTAGACAATCATTAAAATTATTCGCTAATTTAAGACCTGTAAAATCTTATCCAGGTACTAATGCATTATTTGATGATTTAGATATTATGATTGTACGTGAAAACACTGAGGATTTATATAAAGCAGGTGAGGAAGAATATACCGAAGATGGTGCAATCGCAAGAAAAGTTATTACAAGAGAAGCTGAAGAGAGAATCATTAGATACGCTTTTGAATATGCTAAAAACAATAATAAAACCAAAGTCACTGGTGTTCATAAAGCAAATGTATTAAAGAAATCTGACGGTTTATTTAAGAAAATACTATATGAAGTAGCGGAAGAATATAAGGATCAAGGAATTGAAACAAATGATTTCTATGTAGATGCAACTAGTATGTATCTTATTACTCAAGGAAATCAATTCCAAGTTATTGTAACAACTAATCTTTATGGTGATATCTTATCTGATGAAGGAGCTGGATTAGTTGGAGGTTTAGGTTTAATACCTTCCGCAAATATTGGTGAAGATAATGCATTGTTCGAACCTGTACACGGTTCTGCACCGGATATTGCAGGTCAGGGAATTGCAAACCCTATTGCAATGATGTTATCTGCAAAGATGATGCTTGACTATCTTGGTGAACAGGAATCAGCTTCAAGACTTGAAAATGCAATTTTAAAAGTCCTAAAAGAAGGTAAAAATGTTACTGGAGATTTAGGTGGAAATGCTTCCACTATGGAAATGAGTGAAGCTATTAAAAATGCATTATAATAGTTATTAATGGTATATCTATTAATCCTATTTTATTTCTTTTTTTTTAAATCTCTTAATTTCTTATTTTGGATTTTAAAGTCTTAATAAATTTATTAATTTTTTCTATTTTTCTTTTATTTGGGGTTTTTATTTGTTTTAATTTTGTTTTTTGTATTTTTATCATGTTTTTTCTATTTTTCTTTTATTTGGGGTTTTTATTTGTTTTAATTGATTTTTTTGTATTTTTTCACTATTTTTTATATTTGGGATTGTAAATTCATCTTCACATGTTAAATAAGCTTAAAAATACACTTGAAATTATACCTTAAATATTAATTGTATTAATGTTTTTATGGAAATCTCATAAATTCTAAAAATCCCTTTAATTTTAAAAAATTTTATTTATTAATCTATAAAATATATAATATTGTTTTTCAATAATATTTCTAAAAAAAACTATTATGGTGTATTTATGAAAGGAATTGTACTTGCTGGAGGTTCAGGAACACGTTTATATCCTATTACAAAAGCAATATCTAAACAACTATTGCCATTATATGATAAGCCAATGATTTATTATCCTATTTCTGTTTTAATGCTAGCGGGAATTAAAGATATTCTAATTATATCTACTCCAAGGGACCTGCCTTTATTTAAAGAACTTTTAGGCGACGGCTCAAATCTTGGAATAAATTTCCAGTATGAGGTTCAACATGAGCCAAATGGTTTGGCCGAGGCATTTATCATTGGTGAGGACTTTATTGGAGAGGATAATGTTGCACTTATTTTAGGAGATAATATCTTCTATGGTCATAGATTTACAGAAATATTAGAGCGTTCCGCTTCTCTTGAAGATGGCGCAATTGTATTTGGTTATTATACTAAAAACCCTGAGGCTTTCGGTGTTGTGGAATTTGATGATGAAGGTAATGTTTTATCTATTGAAGAAAAACCCGAGCATCCAAAGTCTAATTATGTTGTTCCAGGTCTTTATTTCTATGATAATGAGGTTGTCGATATAGCTAAAAATGTGGAACCTTCCAAAAGAGGTGAACTTGAGATAACCTCCATTAACGAGGAGTATTTAAAGAGAGGAAAACTCAAGGTAGAATTACTTGGAAGAGGGATGGCCTGGCTAGATACCGGAACTCATGACAGTCTTCTTGAAGCATCAAATTATATTGAAACAATTCAAAAAAGGCAAGGGTTATATATAGCTTGTCTTGAAGAAATTGCCTATTTGAAAGGTTATATAGGACGGGAAGATCTATTAAAACAAGCTGAATCTCTTAAAAAAACGGAATATGGTCAATATTTAATAAGTCTGGCCAATGACTAGGAATGTTATAAATTTATTTTTTTTAAAAACTGTGATAATATGGGAAAGTTTAAGATAGAAAATCTAGAAATTGAAGGTGTGTTTACTGTAGAACCTACAGTATTTGGAGATGAACGTGGATATTTTATGGAAACATATAATGAGAATGACTTTAAGGCCGAAGGTATTGATTTGAAATTCGTTCAAGATAACCAGTCAAGATCCCATAGGGGTGTTTTAAGAGGTCTCCATTTCCAATATACCCAGCCACAGGGAAAACTAGTCAGAGTTATAAAAGGTGAGGTGTATGATGTTGCAGTGGATTTAAGGGGTGATTCACCTACTTATGGAAAATGGCTTGGAGTCACTTTATCCGAGGAGAACAAAAAACAGCTATTTATTCCAAAAGGATTTGCACATGGATTTCTAGTTTTATCTGATATTGCAGAATTTGTATATAAATGTACAGACTTCTATAATCCAGATGATGAGGGAGGAATCCAATGGAATGATCCGGATATAGCTATTGACTGGCCGATTGAGGATATCGGTTTGGATAATCTAGTATTCTCTGAAAAGGACCAAGGCTGGAAAAGACTTAAGGATACGCCTGTTGATTTTAAAATGGATTTATAGACATCTTTATTTAAATAATATTTATAGGGTGATTTTATGACAACTGTTTTAGTTACTGGTGGAGCAGGATTTATAGGAAGTAACTTTTTAAGATATATGGTTAATAAATATCCAAATTATGATTTTATTAATCTTGATGCTTTAACCTACTGTGGAAATCTTGAAAACTTAAAAGACATTGAGGATAAAGACAATTATTCCTTTGTTAAAGGGAATGTCTGCGATAGGGAATTAGTCAACGGTATTGTGGAAAATGTGGATTATATTGTACATTTTGCAGCGGAAAGCCATGTGGATAGAAGTATTGAAGATCCAGGAATCTTTATTAAGTCAAATATCCTAGGTACTCAAACACTTTTAGATGCCTCAAAGAAGAATGATATTAGGAAGTTTTTACAGGTTTCAACTGATGAGGTTTATGGTAGCTTAGGTCCTGAAGGCTATTTTACAGAACAAACCCCACTTCAAGCAAACAGCCCATATTCTGCATCTAAAGCAGGAGCAGATTTAATGGTTAGGGCATATCATAATACATTTGATTTGCCGGTAAATATAACTCGTTGCTCAAACAACTATGGCCCTTATCAATTTCCAGAGAAACTAATTCCATTAATGATTAGTAATGCCATTGAAAATAAGGAGCTTCCAGTGTATGGTGATGGTAAAAACATTAGGGATTGGCTACATGTGTATGATCATTGTACTGGAATAGATTTGGTTTTACATAAAGGTAAAGCCGGTGAGGTTTATAATATCGGGGGTCATAATGAAAGGGCAAACATTGATATTGTAAAGCTTATTTTAAATGAATTAGATAAACCTGAATCATTAATCAAATTCGTATCTGATAGGTTAGGTCATGATAGAAGATATGCTATTGACTCTTCAAAAATTAGAAGGGACTTAGGCTGGAGGCCTAAATATACCTTTGAAGATGGGATAATCGAAACGATCCATTGGTACTTGGATAATCAGGATTGGATAAGTAAGGTTAAATCTGGTCAATATCAGGAGTACTATAATAAAATATATAAAGATAGATGATTCTATTTTTATTAATATGGCCCTTAAAGGGTATTTATAAATAAATTTAAATATTTTAAAAATTATAAACTTTAATGATTTGTTATTTTATTTTGGATTATCTATTTCTTAATTTTTAGATAGTAATTAATGTGGTAATATGTTTGGGCAAATACATGGTTTTTTAAATAACTTCTATAAATATCGTTTTTTATTGTTGGAGTTAATTAAAAAAGATATTAAAGCAAAGTATAAAGATTCTGTTTTAGGGTTGCTTTGGAGTTTTTTTAATCCATTGTTACAAATGATTGTTTTAACTATTGTATTCTCCACATTCTTCGGACATAGAATTCCAAATTATCCGGTATATTTACTTACCGGTCGTTTAGTATTTGATTTCTTTGCAAATGGAACAAGAGGGTCCATGTCATCTATACGTTCAAATGCAAGTATCATTAAGAAGATCTATGTTCCAAAATACATGTTTTCTTTAGGGGTTGTTGCATCTGAATTTGTTAATTTTTTAATATCTTTAGTTGTATTGGTAATGGTTATGATTGCTACTAGGGCTCCTTTCTATATAAGCTTAGTATATACAATTATTCCAATATTCTTATTGATTATATTGATTATTGGCGTTGGTTTGATTTTAACGACTTTAACAACGTTTTTCACTGATATCTTATATCTTTGGGGTGTTATGATTACGATGTTAACCTATCTGACTCCAATATTTTACCCGATAAGTATTATACCAGATAAGTATATATTTTTCTTTAAGCTAAACCCTATATTTGCTGTTGTATATACTTGCCGTCAGTGTATTATGTATAACTCTTTCCCAAATATACATTATATCCTTTATTTGGCAGCATGGGCATTTGCCTCATTGATTATAGGAGTTTACATATTCTATAAATATCAAGATCAATTTATTTTAAATGTATAATGGGAGGATTTGTATGGCTGATAATAATAAATTAAAAACTTATCTATTTGGACATGACGTTAGAAAGTTAAAGAATGAGAAAGCTATCTATAATGTTATTCTTGTTGATGAAAATGGAAATCCTCTTAAAGATGAAGACATAGTTTTAAATGTATTTGATGTAGATTATAAAAGAAAAACTAAAGCCGACGGTTTTTCTACTTTGAATATAAATCTTTCATTTCCTGCAGATATTGTTGTAAACTATGAAGGTAATGATAAGTATCTACCTTCAAGTACTGAAAATACAATCAGTATTGATGAACCTGATGTTAAGGAAATAGAACGTAAGAAAAGAATAAAAGCCGAGCAGGAAGCTAAAATTGAAGCGGATAAAAGGAAAAAACGTGAGGAACACAGAAAAAAATTTCCAGTATCTGATGAAGTAGCTATTAATGTTGATCATGTAAGTATGGAATTTGATTTGGCTAAAGAAAAAGTAGATAATATCAAGGAATATGTTATTAAAAAGATTAAAAGGGAAATTAAACCTAAGACAAAGTTTCGGGCATTGGACGATGTTACATTTAAAATCAATAAAGGTGAACGTTTAGGTGTTGTAGGCTTTAATGGTGCTGGAAAAAGTACATTACTTAAAATTTTATCTGGGGTTATGAAACCTACTAAGGGAACTGTCTCAGTTGACGGTAAGGTAGCTCCCCTTCTTGAGTTAGGTGCAGGTTTTGATTATAACTTTACAGGTCAGGAAAATATATTCTTAAATGGAGCTATTTTAGGTTATCGTAAGGAATTTCTAGAAGAGAAATACGATGAGATAGTGGAGTTCTCAGAGCTTGGTGAATTTATTGAAATTCCTGTTAAAAATTATTCCTCTGGTATGAAAGCTAAACTGGGATTTTCGGTAGCAACTATCGTTCAGCCTGAAATCCTGATTTTAGATGAGGTTCTATCTGTTGGGGATATTAAATTCCAGGAAAAAAGTAGAAAGAAAATTGAATCCCTAATGAGTGAGGGTGTAACGGTAATATTGGTGTCACATAATACCAACACTATACGAAGCATCTGTAATAAGGCTGTTTGGCTTGATCATGGTAAATTAGTGGAATTTGGTGACGTTGAGGATGTATGCGATCATTATGTGGCATCTGCTAAGAATGCATCTAAGGCACAGTTAAAGAATCTCAAATTAAATTAAAATAAAATAAGTATTATTTTTTAATTTCATTCATTTTTTAAGTTACTTCTATTAATAAAATATAATTGTTTTAAGTTGTGTAATTATGAGTTTAAAACATAGGATATATGGTTTTATTTTTAATGTCTATAATAGATTTCTTAAAAACAAAAATAAAATCTCATTTATCCTAGATGATAGGGAATCATTTAAGGATAATTTTACATATATTGAGGAAGAATTTAAGAGACGCTCCCCTAATTTTGAATTTAACTATGTAGTTAAAAATGATGTTTCCCTATCAAATATATCTACATTAGCTAGTTCCCGATTTATATTTCTAAATGATAATTTTTTCCCATTGGCATATATGAATATATCCAATAAGACCAAAGTCATACAGTTATGGCATGGTTCAGGTGCATTTAAAAGATTCGGATATTCTTCAATAGATTCTTCTAACAGGGATTTGATTAATCTTATAAGGAAGTCATCAGAGAAAATTGACATCCTTTCCATATCATCAAAAAATGTTCTACCCTATTATAGGGAGGCCTTTCAGATAGATGAAGATAAGATTTTTAATTTCGGCATTCCACGTAACGATTTCTATTTTAATCCCGATTTAGATAATATAAGAAATGAAATTCTATTAAAATTTCAAGAGAAATATCCTGAAATTAAAGATAAAAAGATTATATTATACGCACCTACATTTAGAGAGGATGTAAGATATAATAATATATTTGATTATTTTGATGTAGACAAATTCCAAAAGGAACTAGGTGACGAATATTCCTTAATAATTCGTCTACATCCAAGGGTCTTCGATTATGATAAAGATAACAGTATATCAAATAAATTAAGTAAACTAGATAATACTATTATAAACTGCACTGACTATGAGAATGAACAGGATCTACTTTTAATTTCCGACATGCTTATTACAGACTACTCCTCTATCATGATAGATTTCGGGCTCTTAAGAAAACCTATCATCTTTTATGCCTATGACCTAGAAAATTATTTAAATAATGAGAGAGGTTTCTATCTTGATTATAATAATGATCTTCCAGGACCTATTGTAGAAAGTATGGATGATTTAATCAGTATTATAAAAGATAATAATTATGATTATGACAGATTAGATAAATTTCTTAAATATGAATTTGATTATCTAGATTCTAACTCATCTAAAAGGATTGTTGATTATCTGTTGAAACAGTAATTATGTCTATTGGACTTTAGATGTTGATTGTATACTATTTATAATATTGGTTAAATATTTATGGATATTAAATGATTAATAAAGGGTGTTTTGATGTCTTTTAAGGTAAGTGTGATTATTCCAACGTATAATGCAGGTTTAATCATAGGAAAAACCATTAAATCATTAGTAAATCAGAGTTTTAAAGATTTTGAGATTATATTTGTAGATGACAATTCCAGTGATAATACAGTAAACATTATAAGAAATACTTTATCTGATACAGATGTCTCATATACAATAATAGAAAATGAAAAATCCCTAGGTGCAAGCGGATCTAGAAATATTGGTTTGAGAAATGTATCTGGAAAATATATCATATTTGTAGATGATGATGACTATCTTGATAAAGACCATATTCAAAACCTCTATAATGGAATCTATCAAAACAATGCCGATTTTGGATTTACAAAACTTATGAAGGTAGATACTGATAATAACTATCTAAGTTCAAATCAATTATATGAGGAAATAGAAGATTTGGATCTAATCTCTGTTCATGATTTTCTGAAACTTGAATTTCTCATGAGAATATCCTTTAACTTCGTACAGTTGATTTATCCAACCTGGATTATAAGAGATTATAATATATTATTTGATGAGGATTCAGTTTATGGGGAGGATACGGAATTTGCAATCAAAGCTTTAATTCATGGAAAATCTATTGGAATATCTAAGGACTTCACATATTTTTACCTGCAACATTCCAAATCAGTAAGTCACTCTATTTCCCTTGAGAGATTCCAATTTATAAACACATTAGAAAATCTTAAAGGCTATTTTAAAGATTATGATAATAACAGTGGGGATCTTGTAGATTTGATTACCACTAATAGAATTCCGAAAGCTATCTTTGGGAATTTAATGTATCTGTTCTATGAAGGTAACTGTTCTTTTGATGAGATAAATAATAAAATGAAAGAATTAGGCCTGTTTAATAAACTTAAAAAGTTTAAACCATATGATAGTCAGGATAATAATTTCAATCGTAAAATCAAGCTATTTCTAATCTATCCTAAATTATATTATAAATTATGGAAGAGATTTAAAAACAGCATATAAACTGTATACAATATATTGTATAATAATTTTTTTTACAATAGATAATTTATCCTAAATAATTTTAAATAAATTCGATATTATATAATCTAATTAATAAGTAGTAATTTAACTTGGGATAATTTTTAAATAAATTGATATTATATAACTTAATTAATTAAGTAGGTTATTAACTCAAATTTAATAAACATGATTATATTTATTAATTAAATTAGGTAATTTAACTTAAAAATAGAGTATTATGTAATTATTGTTTTATTGTAATCTTAAAGACATTTGGATTTCTGGTTCATTATTTTAAAGCGTAAATTAATTTAAATAAATTCTGTGATATGATGAAAGTTTCAATAGTAACACCGAATTATAATGGTTTGAAATTCTTGCCATTATACTTTAGTTCTCTTTTAACTAATTATGACAATATTGAAGAGATTATTGTTGTTGATAATAATTCCTCTGATGATAGTTTGGATTATATTCATAATCTGATTGATGAGGGTTATAAGATTCCTATAAAAATTATAGAAAATATGGAAAATTTTGGCTTTGCAAAGGCGGTAAACCAGGGAATTAAAGCTTCAAAATCAGAATATGTATTTTTACTTAATAATGATATAGAAATGGAAAACAACACTATTTCAAATTTGATTGGCTGCATCGAGTCTAGGGAGGATATTTTCTCAGTTTCATCAAAAATGATTCAATTTGATAATAGGGACTTGATAGATGATGCCGGTGACGAGTATACAATATTGGCTAATACTAAGAAAACAGGTTTTAACCAACCTATAAATAGGTATACTAGTTCCAGGGATATATTTTCCTCATGTGCCGGTGCGGCATTATATAGAAAATCTATTTTTCAGGAGATTGGATATTTTGAGGAGGAATTCTTTGCATATATGGAGGATGTGGAACTTGCATACAGATCAAGAATATATGGATATAAGAATTACTTCTGTCCCGATGCAATTGTATATCACATAGGTAGCGGTACTACAGGTAGTCAATATAATGAGTTTAAGGTTAAGATATCTGCAAGAAACAATATATGGTTAATATATAAAGACTTTCCAATGCCGCAGAAAATCGTTAATTTTATATTTTATTTCATCGGATTTCTAATAAAATATCTGTTCTTTAGAAGGAAAGGTTTTGGTCAATTCTATTTAGACGGGATTAAAGAAGGGTTAAACAATAGAAAAAAGATTAAAAAAACGGATTTTAAAAAGTCTAATACATTAAACTACTTTAAGATTGAGCTAAGACTATTTAAAAATCTCTTTATATTATTTAAAAAATAATCATTAGGTGTAAGTATGGATTTATCAATCATCATTGTAAATTATAGAACATTTGAACTTACAAGAAATACAATAGAATCAGTATTGAACTCATCCTTATCCTGTGATTATGAAATTATTATAGTGGATAATGCATCAGGTGATGGAAGCTTAGAGAATCTAAAGGATTTTTTCGCAGATGAGTCCAGAGTTAGATTTATCCCATCTAGTGTAAATGGGGGATTTGCATATGCTAATAATCTGGCTATTAGGGATTCAAATCCAGAATATTATCTGTTATTGAATTCAGATACTATTGTAGAGGATAATACACTTACCGAGGCTTTAAACTATATCCAATCCCATGAGGATGTAGGGGCACTTGGTGTAAGGGTATGTCTTGAGGATGGTCAGTTAGATAAAGCATGTAGACGTAGTTTTCCAAATCCAACTAATTCATTTTATAGATTGTTTCATATTCCCAGCCATAACGATTCAAGCGACAATTATAATTTAGATGATCTGGATGATTCAGGAATATATGAGATTGACTGCCTAACAGGTGCCTTTATTTTAATGAGGTCTAAGGTCATGGATGAAATTGGTCCTTTGGATGAGACATTCTTCATGTATGGTGAGGATATTGACCTATGTTATAGGATTAAAAAAGCAGGATATAAGATTGTCTATTATGGAAAGGTAAAAATCACTCACCTTAAAGGTGCAAGTAGTAAAAAACAGAAAAATAAATTGATCTATGAATTTTATAGGGCAATGTATATCTTCTATCATAAACATTATAAGGATACTTATTCACCTTTTTTAAATGGATTAGTTTATATTGGTATTTTTTTACTATTGATTGTACATCTAATATTAAATCTATTTAAAAAGTCAAATTGATTTTTAATTATATTTTTATAATATTAGTTTATATATTATTATTTGTTTAAAAATTTTAATTAATAATAAATAAATACTAATATTAGTTTTAATAAATAGTATCTAAAATATTATAAAATTTAAATTTTATAAATATATAAGGGATATAATGATTAGACAGAACCAAAGATTGTTAAATGCTATTTTAGTTTTATCAGATGTTTTAGTCATTGTTTTCTCATTATTATGTGCAGCTTATGTTAGATTTTACACAACTATTTTTGGACCTATTGGTGGTCATTTAGGTTATGAGGAATATGCACTATTTCTATTATTAGCTATTTTGCCTGTATATCTGATTTTATATTTTAGCTTTGGTTTATACAAGCCATTTAGAACTCATAGAAGTATTTTCTCAGAGGCTAGTCAAATAATAAAAGTTAATATCACTGCATTCTTTGTACTTGAGACAATCCTATTTATTATTGACCAGCCTGACTTTTCAAGAATATTGATGTTTTTACTTCCTATATTTGCCTCTATATTCGGTATATTTGAAAGATCTGTTGTCCGTGGATTTTTAATGGAATTAAGGGAAAACGATAAAAACCTTAAACATATTCTTATTGTTGGTGATAATGAACTGGCTTTTAACTTTGAAAGGAAGATTACCCAGAATAAATATTTGGGTTATAAAATCTATGGATTCTTAGGTAGGCCTGAAAGGGTAGGTAAACTGGTGGACGGCGTTCCTATTGTTGGTTCATTTGGGGACTTAGATAAAATCTTGCATGACCACTCTTTTGATAGGGTTATACTTGCTATTCCTTTGAAATATTATAAACATATTAATAAACTAGTGGATAGCTGTGAAAACGCAGGTATTAAAGCAGAGATTATTCCTGCATATACCCAATATTTCCCAGCAAGGCCGTCTGTAGACATGATTGAGGATATTCCTATAATTAATATAAGATATGTCCCATTGGATGATGCATTTAATAAGACGGTTAAGAAGATATCTGATCTTGTTGTTGCTACAATTGCAATTATTATTACCTCACCTATAATGATAGTTGTGGCTATTCTGATTAAGTTAACCTCTCCAGGTCCTATTATATTTAAACAGGAAAGGGTAGGTTATCAACAAAAACACTTCATGATGTATAAATTCAGAAGTATGAAGGTTCAAAATCCTAGTGAAGAAAAGTCAGAGTGGACCACACCAGATGATC
The DNA here is from genome assembly GCF_000320505.1 of Methanobrevibacter boviskoreani JH1. Classification (NCBI taxonomy): domain Archaea; kingdom Methanobacteriati; phylum Methanobacteriota; class Methanobacteria; order Methanobacteriales; family Methanobacteriaceae; genus Methanobrevibacter; species Methanobrevibacter boviskoreani. Next base: position 247,825 of record NZ_BAGX02000020.1, on the reverse strand, counting down.
CTCGTAAAACGAAGATTGGGGAATTCATTAGAAAAACTAGTATTGATGAGCTTCCTCAATTCTTCAATGTTTTAAAAGGTGATATGAGTGTTGTAGGTCCTAGACCAGAAAGACCGTTCTTTGTGGAACAGTTTAGAAAGGATATTCCAAAATATATGGTTAAGCATCAGGTACGTCCAGGTCTTACAGGCTGGGCTCAGATTCATGGATGTAGAGGTAACACATCTATTAAAAAGCGTATTGAATATGATATTGAATATGTAGAAAACTGGCATTTTGGTTTAGATGTGGCTATTATGATTAAAACTATTTTAAAAAGCAATACAAATGCTTATTAAAACATCTTTTTCTTTTTTTATAATTTAAATTGATTAAACTATAATATCTTTATAAAAAAGTTTTATAATATTATGTTCTAATTTAAGAAGTTTTATGATATCGTGTTCTAATTTAATTTTCAGAATCTAAAATTGAATTTTACCTATTAATCGGATTCAATTTTCTTTAACTTTCCAGGTTTATACATAATATTATAAGTCCTTCTTTACAATAGAATTTTTATATATATGTGATAATATTCTATTGAATATTTTTTTTATTCAATTTAAATTAGTTTAATATTTTAATCTCTTAGATTGTTTCTATTTTCATTTTATTTTTAAAATCAAAATAATAAAATTATATACATATTGTTTTATTAGTTTTTATTTAAAAAATAGAGATATAATCTATTTTAAAAGATTTTATTAAATCCTAAAAAAATTTATTAATAAGTTTTAATATTTTAAATATAATAATATATTATTATAATTTACAAATTATTTTTAATAAAAATTTCATAATAATATATATTATATATTAATATTTTTTTATGTAGGATTTTAGAAATATTAGTTTTCACATGCTCTAGGACTTATTGTTTATATAGGGTAATTGAAAGTATAAAATAATTTTGTGAGGGTCTGGTATGGAGGAAGACGTAAGAAAAGAATATGAAAAAATCAAGGATGTAATGTCTGAAGAGGATTTTTTAAAGGAATTGGAAGAAAAGAAGAAAAACTATGAAGATGTAGACTTTATGGATGATATTGATCTTGCTAGACTTATTACAGGAAAATACATTGATGAGAAAAATGAAGGTATTGTTTCTGGAGACAATATTAAGATTGGCGATTTAGAGGCTGGTCAGGATCATGTTACTGTTATTGGTAGGGTAATGTCTGTTGCAAATACCAAATCTTTTAAGACTCGTAAAGGTAAAGACGGAAAACTTTGTAATGTACAACTTGCCGATGATACTGGACAGAAAAAGGTCGTTTTCTGGACTCAGAATATCCCTCTTTTAAAGAATGTTTCCGAGGGGGATGTTATTCAGATTAATGATGTGGATGTTAAGGAAGGTTTTAATAATGCAGATGAAATACACCTTCAACCTCGTTCCACTATTAACAAGAAAAACCCTGATGATTATCCTGATTTTCCTGAATATAAAGAGGATATTACAGATATTGGCTCTATAAGTTTAGATGATAATAAAGTTAATATAATCGGAAGAATTATACGTAAAGGACGTGTAAATACTTTCGAACGTGATGGTAGAGAAGGAAAGGTCACATCACTTGAACTTCAGGACGGAACTGGTAAAATTCAATATAGCTTATGGAATAAGGATGTTGATTTGATTGATACTTTAGAGTTAGATGTAGGAGATTCAATTAAAGTATTAAATGCAGTTGTAAGGGAAAACCGTAATGAGATTGCTTTAACTCATAGAAACAGTAAAATCATTAAAGGCGATTTTGATGTTCCTGAGATGGAGGAGACCCTTTTCAAGATTGGTGATGCCGAGGAGAAAAACGATGTCACATTAATAGGCCTTGTATCTAAAATTCAGGATACTATTACTTTTGAACGTAAAGACGGAACAGAAGGCTATGTTAAAACCATTGAAATTTTAGACGATACAGGTTCCATAAGGGTTACTCTATGGGGTAATGATACCAAATTGGATATTAAAAAAGGGGATATTCTAAAGGTTTCCGGTGGTAACATAGAATACGATGATTATTCCACTTCCGGTTATAGGGTAAATACTAATTGGCAATCTAGTTTCACAATAAATCCAAAAGAACCTGCAGATTTAATTGCTGTACTTGAAGAATATAAAATGAGTTTAGGACCTCGTAAAATCGAACAAGTTCAACAGGCAGAGGAAGACGGAGAGGAATTCGACATTATTGGTCGTGTTCTCAGTATTCAGGATGTCAGGGAATTCCAAAGAGATGACAATTCAATCGGTTTAGTCAGATCAGTTGATTTTGCTGATGAGACTGGATTGATTACCTTGTCTTTATGGGATGATAAAGCAAACGAGGATTTGGAAATTGGTCATGCTTATTTAATTGAAAATGCAAGAACAAGACTTGGAATGTATGATATTCAATTAAACATTGGTAAAACATCTAGGATTATTCCTTTAAATGAGGAAGAATCCAAATATATATCTTCACTTGAAACTTTGGAAAATGTTGTTTATAACACAAGAACTATTGATGAGTTAGATGAGGATGATCAAAACATCAAACTTATTGGAAGAATTTTAAGTGTTAATGAGATTAGAGAGTTTGAAAGGGATGACGGTTCTAAAGGTTCTGTAAGAAATATGGAAATTGCTGATAATACTGGATCTATTAGGGTAGCTAATTGGAGTCCAGATTCTTCTAAAGAATTTAAAATAGGCGATCCTATTAAATTAATCAATCCACGTGTTACTTTTAATGGGGATCATTTGGAATTAAGTATTAACGGTAGTTCTAATATCTCAGAAATAAGTGATAAAGAGATTAAGTCTTTACCATCATTTGAGGATATACAAGATTCAATATATGTTTCAAAGACTATAGAAACTATTGAAGATGATGATACAAATATTAGAGTCTCAGGTACTTTAAATAATTTATCTGCTAATAATTTATTACTTGCAAGATGTCCTAATTGTAATTCAAGATTAGACAAAGATGAAGAAGGTTATTATTGTCAATACTGTGGTGAGGCAATCGATGAACCTAGTTATTTATTAATGCTTCCAGGTATGCTTTCAGATGATACTGGAGATATACAGATTACTTTCTTCTCACGCTTGGTTGAGGAATTATTAGACTTGAAACAGGATGAAATTATTAAGCTTGTTGATGATAGTGGTGATTTAGGACCTTTAGAAGGTAAAGTAGAGAATTTAGAAGGTATGAATATAGACATTATTGCCGATGTTAACTTTAATGATTTTGATGAGGAGTTAAGGTTAAGTCCTAAGAAAATTATCTCAAAATCTTATTAAGATATCTAATTAATTTTAATTTTTTATAAATATAATAATATAATAATAATATGTGAGGAATGGTTATGGTAGAATTAGAAGATTTACCTAATGTTGGTGAAAAAACTGCTCAAAAGTTAAGAGATGCTGGATTTGCTGATATGATGAGATTAGCAACAGCTACTGCTAAAGAATTATCTGTAAAAGCTGAAATTGGTGAAGGTGTTGCTGAGAAGGTTATCGAGGCGGCTCGTAAATCTGAAAAAATTGATTTTGAAACTGCATATGATGTAATGGAAAGAAGAAAAGATATTGGTCATATTACAGTTGGAAGTGAAGCTTTTGATGAATTAATTGGTGGGGGTATTGAAACTCAATCCATCACTGAAGTATTTGGAGAGTTTGGTTCAGGTAAAAGTCAAATTTCCCATGAACTTGCAGTTACAGTACAATTACCTCTAGAACAAGGCGGTCTTGATGCGGAATGTGTATATATTGATACAGAAAATACATTTAGACCTGAACGTATCGAACAAATTGCAGATAGATTTGAACTAGATCATGAAGAGGTTTTACAGAAGATCCATGTTGCAAGAGCCTTTAATTCATCTCACCAAATATTAATGGCTGAAAAAATTAATGAACTTATTCAAAGCGGATGTAATGTTAAACTTGTAATTGTTGATTCATTAATGGCTCATTTCAGAGCTGAATATGTTGGAAGGGAATCATTAGCTGTAAGACAACAAAAACTTAACCAACATTTACATGTTCTTCAACAATTAGCTAACACTTATAATTTAGCTGTGTTCATTACAAACCAAGTCCAAGCAAGACCTGACGCATTCTTTGGTAGCCCTACTAAGGCAACTGGAGGTCATGTTCTAGGACATGCTTCTACTTATAGAATCTGGCTTAAAAAAGGTTTAGCTGGTAAAAGAATAGCTAGACTTGTTGACAGTCCTCATTTACCTGAAGGTGAATGTGTATATAAAATTACTAACGAGGGAGTAGTAGATTAGTCTTACTAATCTCATTATTTTTTTTTTTTTTTTATTTGGATTTATCTTATATACGGAATTTGTCAATGTTTTTAATAAAATAGTTTTTATATTTCTTATTTGTCTTATTTAAATAGGAAAATTCTTATTTTCTCTTTTTTTATCAATTAAATAAATTAAAATCTATTATGTGTTCTTTTCAAGTTTTATTTAGTCTAGTTTAGTTTTTCTTATAGAATAACCTAATTTTGAATTTTTTTTATTATTAATTATCAAAAATTTATATTTAAAATAATACATTATTTTTAAAATTTTTTAGTTTTTTTAATTTTTTTTATTTAAATATCTTCAATAAATAAATTTTAATTGCTAATATATTTAATTTATTTTAATAAACTGTATAAATTTTCTAATTAATTTTTAATAGTTTATATTTTATAATTCAATTTTCTAAACATATTTATATAATATGAATACAAAATAATTATTTAGATAATTTTTTAATTTTATCTAATTTTTATTTTAACTTATTTTTTCTTTAAAAGTATTTTCGTGATAATATGAGTTTAGAATATACATTTTTAGTTATATTAATCATTATTTTCTTAGGTTATTTTTCTAAAAGAATTGGTTTATTAGAGGTTAATAATGTAGATACACTAAATAAAATCGTTATTAATATAGCTATGCCTTGTTTAGTTTTTTATTCATTATATAATACAAATATTTCATTAATTCCTAAATTAGGTATTCTACCGATTGTAAACATTATTGTAGCAGGAATTAGTGGTTTAATAACTTATATAATATTGAGTATTAAAAAATTTGAAACTAAGACAAAGTGGAGTGTAGTACTTGTTGCAGCTATGGCAAATACTGGTTTTTTCGGTTATCCGTTAATTTTAGGAGTATTTGGTAATGATGGATTAATTAGGGCTATATTCTATGATGTAGGTACTACATTATTATTTATTATATTTAATCTATTGCTATTGATTTTATTCGGTGGAAAACTGGAGAAGGTTATAAAAAAAATCTTAACATTTCCATTGTTATGGGCTGTGGTATTAGGTTTATTATTTAATGTTGCAAATATACCAATTGGACCTGTTGTATCAAATGTATTAGTATATCTTAAAGCATTAACTGTCCCATTGATCATGCTATCATTAGGTTTATCTATAGACTTCAGAGGATTGAAAAATAGTTTAAACATGGCAGCTTTTACATCAGTAATTAAACTTGTTATTGCTCCTATCCTTGCTGTTTTTGTGTTAAAACTATTTGGTGTAGGTGGTTTTGAATTTCAAATATCTGTAATTGAAGCTGCTATGCCTCCGGCAATGTTAGCACTAGCACTTGCAATTAATTTTGATTTGGATTTCCATGTTGCATCTGATTGTATTTTTATTGATATGATGGTCAGTCTAATTACATTACCTATTATAATGTCTATTGTTTAGGATTAAATTTGTTTAATCATTTACGATTAAACTTTTTTTTAATTTTTTTCATTTTTTCAATGTAAAACTGATGTTTTCTATTTTTTTAATTAAAGGCTTTTCATTTTTCTTTTTATAATTGTATTGCTCTTTTGTTTTCAATTATATTCGTTTATTAATTGTTATCTTTCTTTTTACCTCTAATTTTCCATATTGATCTGCTTTTTAATTTTTTCTTTCTATTTTATTTAAACTAGTCTTAAAGGTTTATTCTACTCATCAATTCATTTATACTATTTAGATTTTATCTTTATGCCCTTTTTATCCTTTATATGTCTTATGGGATTCAAATTTTTTGAATCGTTTTTTTATTATATAAAGCTTACTTAATTTTTAGAATAGAAAGCTTTATTAATAGTAATTATAAACATAAATTTATCTAAGATTTTTTTTATAAAATATTAGATAATGTCACATACTTGTACAAGGTGATTTAATGGCAGAAGAAAAAAATAATGAAAACGAAGAATTAAGAATAGGAGTTTATGTCTGTCACTGTGGTGTTAACATTGCTGCAGCAGTAGACTGTGAAGCTGTTGCTGAATACGCAGGTACTTTACCTAACGTAGTTGTAGCAAAAGATTACAAATACATGTGTTCAGACCCGGGTCAAAATCTTATTCAAGAAGATATTAAAGAACAAAACCTTAACAGAGTAGTTGTAGCTGCATGTTCTCCAAGGCTTCACGAACCTACCTTCAGAAGATGTGTAGAAGAAGCTGGATTAAACAGATACTTATTTGAATTTGCTAACTTAAGAGAACACGATTCTTGGGTACATATGAATGAACCTGAAGCTGCTACTGAAAAAGCTAAAGATTTAGTCCGTATGGCAGTTGCTAAAGTAAGATTATTAGAACCTTTAGAACCTCATATGGTAGACGTAAATAACAATGCTCTTGTTATTGGTGGTGGAGTTACTGGTATCCAAACTGCTTTAGATTTAGGTGATATGGGATTCCATACTTATTTAGTTGAAAGAAACCCAACCATTAGTGGTAGGATGGGTCAATTAGATAAAACTTTCCCTACTCTTGATTGTTCAATGTGTATCTTAGCACCTAAGATGGTAGATTGTGGTAAACATGAAAACATTGAATTAATCACTTATGCAGAAGTAACTGATGTTGACGGATACATTGGTAACTTTACTGTAACTGTAAACAAAAAAGCAAGATACGTTGATGAAGAGACCTGTACTGGTTGTGGTCAATGTACTGAAGTTTGTCCTATCGAAATACCTAACTACTTTGATGAAGGTATTGGTATGACTAAAGCTGCATACATTCCATTCCCTCAAGCTGTACCATTATGTGCTACTATTGATAAAGATTACTGTATTGAATGTGGTCTCTGTGTATCAGCTTGTGAACGTGGTTCTATTGACCTTGATCAACAACCTGAAGAAATTAAACTTGAAGTAGGTACTATTATTGCTGCTACTGGATACGACCCATACGATCCTTCCGGTAAATATGAATATGGTTACGGTAGATACTCTAATGTCATTACTGGTTTAGAAATTGAAAGGATGATTAACGCATCTGGTCCTACTACCGGACATGTTATTAAACCTTCCGATGGTGAAACTCCTAAACGTGTTGCATTTATCCACTGTGTAGGTTCAAGAGATGAACAAATTGGTAAACCATATTGTTCAAGGGTATGTTGTATGTACTCCATGAAGAATGCACAATTATGTATTGATCACGAACCAGATACAGAAGTAACCTGTTACTACATGGATATTCGTGCATTTGGTAAAGGATTCGAAGAATTCTACAAAACTTCCCAAGAAAAATACGGTATTGAATTCTTAAGAGGTAGACCTGCTCAAATTATCGAAAACGATGATTTAACTTTAACCATTAGAGCTGAAGATACTTTACTTGGTAAAGTAACTGAATACACCTATGATTTAGTTGTATTATCTGTTGGTTTAGAACCTCCTGCAGGATCTAACGAATTAAGACAAACCTTAGGAATCTCCAAATCTTCTGACGGATTCTATATGGAAGCTCACCCTAAATTAAGACCTGTAGATACTTTAACCGATGGTGTTTACATTGCAGGTGTAGCTCAAGGTCCTAAAGATATTCCTGATTCCGTAGCTCAAGGTTCAGCTGCAGCTGCTCGTGCTGCTATCCCAATGTCTCAAGGTAAAGTAGCAATTGAACCAATTATTGCTTCCTCCGATGAGAACCTTTGTGGTGCATGTGAGGTTTGTGTAGAACTTTGTCCATTCAGTGCTATTAGTATTGTTGGAGAAGAAGGTGCAAAACACGCTGAAATTAATGCTGCATTATGTAAAGGATGCGGTACCTGTGTAGGTGCTTGTCCTTCAGGTGCTATGGATCAAAACCACTTTAAAACAGATCAAATCATGGCACAAATCGATGCTGCATTTGAAGATATGTAAGTATAGATTGGATTTTTCCAATCCTTACTTTTTCATATTTTAAAGACTTATTTTTAATCTGTTGTTGTTGCCTTAGTGTAGACTATTTTTTTAAATCTTTTTTCTTTAAAATTTAATAATGTTATTAAAACTAGTTTTTTATTTAATTTCCATTTAAATTATTAAATAATTCCCTATTAGGGGATAGGATCTTTAAATAAATATCAATTTTTTTAAAGTATTTTTTGTTTTCATTTTAATTGGGGAAATTATACCTTATATTAATCATAATGATTAAATATTAAAAAATTTAAAATTAAGATTGTTAAAAAGTTTAATGTTTATTTTAATTTAAAAAATATATTTTTTCTATTTTTATAGGAATTTGTAATTTGAAATTATTTTTTATAAATGTGATTTTTCATTGAATTTATTTAAAATAATTTAAAATGTATTTTATAGGTGTGAGATAATGTCAAATCAAGAATATATAACCGAGTTTCAGGGTTATCTTAAGCAACATAATGACTGGATGAAAAATAGTATTAACCTTATAGCAAGTGAGAACATTACAAGTGCAGATGTTAAAACAGCTATGGTTTCTGATTTATCCCATAGATATGCTGAAGGTAAATCCCATGAAAGGTTATATGAAGGATGTAAATATATTGATGATATTGAGGATTTAACTGTTGATTTAAATAAAAAATTGTTTAATGCTAAGTATGTTGATGTTAGGACAGTTTCTGGTGTAACTGCTAATTTAGCAGCTTTCTTTGCATTTACTAAATACAATGATAAATTAATGGCTTTAGAAGTACCTTATGGTGGACATATTTCACATGCTAATGTTTCTGCTGCAGGAATTCATGGATTAAAAAATGTTTCCCATCCATTTAATCCTGATATAATGAATATTGATGCAGATAAAATGAAGAAAACCATTATTGAAGAAAAACCTAAGGTTGTTCTTTTAGGTGGAAGCTTATTCTTATTCCCACATCCTGTTGCAGAAGCTCGTGAAGCTGCAGACGAAGTTGGAGCTAAAGTTTTATATGATGGAGCTCATGTTTTAGGATTAATCGCAGGTAAACAATTCCAAGATCCTTTAAAAGAAGGAGCAGATGTTATGATGGGAAGTACACATAAATCATTCCCTGGAACTCAGGGGGGAATTATCTTATCTGATCATGAGGAATATGCAGATAAAATTGATGATGCAGTATTCCCTGGTGTTGTAAGTAATTATCACCTTCACCATTTAGCAGGATTAGGTATTGCAACTGCTGAAATGTTAGAATTTGGAGAGGCTTATGCTAAACAAATTATTAAAAATGCAAAAGCTTTAGCTCAGGCATTATATGAATTAGGATTTAATGTTTTATGTGAGGATTTAGGTTTCACTGAATCTCACCAAGTTGCAGTTGATGTAACTAATATTACTGACGGAAATACCTTTGCTAAAAAATTAGAAAGAAACAACATCATATTAAATAAAAACCTTCTTCCTTGGGATGATGTAAACAACAGTGATAATCCATCCGGAATTAGGATAGGTACATCCGAGATTACAAGAAGAGGATTAAAAGAGAAAAACATGTCTGAAATTGCTGAGTTTATTAAAAGAGTTGTGGTTGACGACGAAAATGTTAAGGATGAAGTTTCTGAATATATGAACAATTACACAAAAGTTCATTATGCTTTTAGAGAAACAGAGGCATATGAATATCTTCAGTTCTAATATTTTTTCATTTTTTCTATTTTTTTTTTTATTTGAAAATCATCTATTTTTTTAGGAAGATATTATGCGTATTGGATGGGCTTTTACTGGTGCAGGACATTTACTTAATGAAAGTGTTCAGGTTTTTCAACAACTTGCAAAGGATAATGAGGTTACCGTATTTCTCTCTTCTGCAAGTGAGGAAGTTTTAAAAATGTATGGATTGTATGAAAATGTTAAGCACCTTACCGGAGGCCGCTATAGGGAATTTGCCACTGATTCCAATCAAAGATTCAGCTTTCCAATTACAGGTAGATTCTCCCTTGGTAAATATGATTTGCTGATTGTATCACCTGCAACAGCAAACACCGTATCAAAAATTGTATATGGAATATCAGATACACTGGTTACAAATGCCGTGGCACAAGCAGGTAAAGGCAGGGTGCCTACTATTATTGTACCTGTAGACATTACTCCTGGAGATATAGATACGGTTCTTCCTTCTAAACTAGAACTTTCTAAATGTGAAAAGTGTGATCCCTGTACTGCTGCATTGACTTGTCCTAATGATGCCATTATCCCTTATAAAGAAATATCTTTACTAAAATGTTTAGGCTGTGGACTCTGTAAAGACTCATGTCCTCATGGTGCAATTTCAGTTGGAAAGGTTATTCAAATGCATATGAGAGATATTGATATTGAAAATACCAAGAAACTTAGAGAAATTGAGGGTATTAATGTTATAGAACATCCGTCAAAGATCATTCCATTTATTGAGGAAAATCTTAATTAATCTTTAACTCTTTTTTTATAATCGAAACTTTAAAAAATCAATTATTTCCTTTAAAATACATTTGTTTTATATGGTGCCGATATTGTCTCTTTTTCATGGAATCTTTGATGATTTATTGACTCCTGATATCCTAATCTGTAAATTTCCTTTTTAGAACTAATTTCAAATAATTTTTATTTTATCATTAATTTTAATATTATGTTTGTTTAAAAATCCGTATTCCAATTCTATAAAGCAGGCAATCTCCTCATTAACTTTATAGTAATGCCATGGCTTAAGACTGGTTTTATCAATGATTTCCAGTCTATCATTTACTACCATTATATCGATTGGGATTTTCATAAAAAAACTGTGGATTATTAATCTTTTATGAAATATATTCTGTGGAACAATAAATAGTATCGGATTTTTTATATACTTTTCAAACATTAGTCCTTTAAATCTTTTTAAAAATGTATTATATATTTCAATTTCTATTATATCCTCTTTATTATCATTATAGATTAATAGTTTTTTTATTTTAATATTATCACCTTAGATAAGATAATATTAATCCTTTTTAAGTATTTTTTTAAATTTATTTAAAATCATTTTTCTATTTTTAAATTTTTTTAGAGCTTTAATAATTTTTCATTTATTTTTTTTTAAATTCATAAAAAATCCTAATTTATTTTCAATAAAAACATAAATTTATTAAGTACTTAATAAATAAATTTTAAATTATAATAAGTTGAATTATTTAGGATTATAATTTTTTTAAGTTTTACTAAATTCTAATTCTATAGAGTAATTCCACTTAATTTTATTTAATTAAAATATTTTAATGGAATTTGTTTAAATCAATTTTTAATTTAGTTTTAAATAAAATTCTACATTTATTATTACTTTAAATTTTACAAACATCTCTCGAGTGATGATATTATGAGAAATATAATAGTTGATGAATTAGATCAAAAATATATTGAAGATAAGGAAATTGAAATTGTTGAAAGAAAAGGTATAGGTCATCCTGATAGTATTAGTGATGGTTTAGGTGAAGCTGTAAGCCATGCATTATGCCAAATGTATATGGATGAATTTGGAGGTATTCTTCACCATAACACTGATGAAGTTCAGATTACAGCAGGTGAATCAGATCCTCACTTTGGTGGAGGAGAAATCTTAAAACCTATTGACATTCTTTTAACAGGTAGAGGTGTTCATGAATATGATGGAGTTAAATTACCTCTTGAAAGAGTAGCAATTGATGCTGCTAAGGAATTTTTAGATAAAACCATCATTAACTTAGATGTTGAATCAGATTGTGTTGTACAATGTAAGATAGGTAAAGGTTCAGGAGATTTAGTTGATGTTTTCTCAAGAAAAGGTGCTATCTCAAGTAATGATACTTCTTTCGGTGTAGGATATGCTCCATTTTCCGAAGTGGAAAATATTGTATTAAAAACTGAAAACCTTTTAAACTCCAAAGCCTTTAAGAAACAACACCCTGCAATTGGTGAGGATATTAAAGTAATGGGTCTTAGAGACAAAGATGATATTACCTTAACAATAGGTTGTGCTATGGTATCTAAATATGTAGATGATAGGGATGCTTATATTTCTATTAGGGAAGAATTAAAAGATATTGTAGCTGATTTTGCTTCTGGCTTAACAAATCGTAACTTAGATGTTTATGTAAACACTGCTGATGATGATAATAAACAGGACGAATCTGGTTACTATTTAACTGTTAGTGGTACCTCTGCAGAAATGGGAGATGATGGTTCTGTAGGAAGAGGTAACAGAGCTAACGGTCTTATTACTCCATGCAGACCAATGTCTATGGAAGCAACTTCCGGTAAAAATCCTATTAACCATGTAGGTAAAATCTATAATTTATTATCTAATAAAATAGCTAATGATGTTGTGGAAAATGTTGAAGGAGTTAAACAAGCTGATTTAATGATTTTAAGTCAAATCGGTAAACCAATAGATCAACCTAAAGCTGCATCTACCCAAATTATCTTGGAAGATGGTTACAAATTAGAAGATGTTAATAAAAATGTTGAAACTATTGTAGATAAATGGCTTGAAGATATATCAGTTATTACTGAAGAAGTTGTTTCAGGTAAAGCTAAAACTTTCTAGGTTTGGCGTTTGTTTAAACAACTTAAAATAGTATAACTATTATATTTCATTATTCATTTTTTAAATATAATTGAGTTTTAATCTTGGTCAATTTTTGATTCTAAATTAGGATTCAAGACATATTTAAAATTTATATTGTTTATTAAAATATTAGATGATTAATAGATTTTAATAATTCAAATATAAACTATTTATTTTTAGATATAATTTATCTTAGGTAAAATTTCTTAAAATAAATTATTTAGCTTTATTTTTATTATTTTTAAAATTTTAATATGCTTTTTATTAAATATTCTATTAATATTAGAGGAGAATAATTATGCCAATAGAAGAGGCAGAAAAAATCTTATCAATTTAAAAAAATCGACAAGTCTGTACATGATTTCTGGCAAGATAAGGAAATTTTTGCTAAAATTAATAAAATTAGAAAAAACGGACCTCAATATTCTTTCTTAGATGGTCCTCCTTATTGTAGTGGTAAAATACATTTAGGTACAGCTTGGAACAAGATTATTAAAGATACATTGTTACGTTATAAAAGTATGGAAGGTTATTCTTTAAGAAGGCAGGCAGGTTGGGATATGCACGGTCTTCCTATCGAGAATAAAGTAGAACAGATAATGGGTATTAAAAGTAAACAAGAGATTGAATCAGATATTGGTATTTCCAATTTTGTAGATAAATGTCAGGAATTTGCTTTCAAAAATAAATTAGCAATGACTAAACAGTTCCAATCTTTAGGCGTTTGGATGGATTGGGATGATCCATATATGACACTTGATCCTAACTATATGCAATCTGCATGGTGGACCTTAAAGAGAGCTGAAGAGCAGAACTTACTTACCCATGATAAAAGGGTAATTAGTTGGTGTCCTCACTGTGAGACTGCACTTGCAGCTGCAGAATTAGATTATGAAGAAAGAGAGGATCCATCTATCTATCTTCAATTCCCACTTGAAAATCCTTGTCTTTCAGAGGATGAAAATCCAGATGGTTTAGAGGAATATATTTTAGTATGGACAACTACCCCTTGGACATTGCCTGCTAATTTAGCTATCTGTGTTAATCCTGATTTTGATTATGACTTTGTTCTAAAAGATGATAAAATATATATCCTTGCTGACGGGTTATTGGAGAATGTTTTAGGTAAAGAAAAAACAGTCCATAAACATAAAATACCTGCAGAAAACGAGGATGAAGAGGATAAAATTGAGGAACACGTAACCATTAATTATACTATTATTAAAACAGTTAAAGGTAGTGAATTATTAGGTATTAGATATGTCTATCCATTCTTAGATGAGATTCCAAAACAAAAAGAATTTGATTCATTGGAAAATGTTCATACCATTATTCCAGGAGACCATGTGGATTTAGAGGAAGGTACCGGTTGTGTACATACCGCACCAGGTCATGGTCCCGATGATTTTAACATGGGTAAGGAATTTAATCTTCCTATCTTCTGTCCTGTTAATGAAAGCGGTAATTTCTCAGAGGATGCAGGTGTCTTTGAAGGCTATTATACAAAGGATTATGATCCTGAGATTATCAAAATCTTAGTAAATAAAGGATTCATGTATAATCATGGAACTATTGAACACAGATATGGTATATGTTGGAGATGTAAGACTCCTATCTTATATCGTGCTACCGAGCAATGGTTTTTAAAAGTCACTGATGTAAAAGACAAAATGTTGTCCGAAGTGGATAATGTTGACTGGGTTCCAGAATGGGCTGGTTCTAGCAGATTCCATGATTGGGTAGCTAATGCTCAGGACTGGACCATATCAAGACAGAGATACTGGGGTATACCTATACCTGTCTGGATTTGTCCTGACTGTGGTGAAAGGAAAGTCATAGGTTCAGTTTCCGAACTTAAAGAATCCTCTGTTAATGAGATTCCAAGTGATGTGGAGCTTTCAAAATTGGTACATAGGCCTTATGTAGATACTGTTAAGGTAAAATGTCCACACTGTAATGGGGAAATGGAACGTATACCTGATGTATTGGATGTATGGATTGACTCCGGTGTAGCAGGCTGGGCCTCATTATACTATCCACAGGAAAAGGATAAGTTTGAAAAATGGTATCCATATGATTTTGTATGTGAGGGACATGATCAGACTAGAGGATGGTTCTATTCTCAATTAGGTACCGGTGTTATTTCAATGAACAGGGTGCCATATAACAGGGTTTTAATGCATGGATTCGTATTGGATGAGAATGGAAAGAAAATGAGTAAATCTCTTGGAAATGTGGTATCCCCTGAGGAGGTCATCGAGAAATATGGTGCCGATGTATTAAGGTTCTATCTTTTATGGGCATGTAAACCTTGGGATGACTTAAAATTTGTATGGGACGAATTAAACAATGTAAATAAGATGTTTAACATTTTATGGAATGTTTATGTATTCTCTACAACCTATATGTCACTTGATAACTTCAATCCATCTAGATGTAATGATGATACCATGACATTAAGGGATGAGGACAGATGGATTATCTCAAGAGTTAACACATTAACAAAAGAAGTTGGAAAGGATATTGATGATTTGTACTTCCATAAGGCAACCCGTAAAATCATGGACTTCATTCTAGAAGACTTAAGTCGTTGGTATGTACGTTTAATTAGAGGTAGAACCTGGGTGGAAAGTGATGATCCTGATAAATTAGGAGCATATTATGGACTTTATACAGCTCTTGTATCCTTAATTAAACTAATGGCTCCAATAGCACCTCATCTAAGCGAAGTCATCTATCAGAATTTGGTTGTTGGAAATCTTGATAATGCTAAAGAAAGTGTCCATATGGAAGATTGGACAGTTAACGAGGATTTAATTGATGAGGATTTAGAGCATGAAATGTCAATTGCAAGGGATGTAATTGATGCATCTATAAGGGCAAGGGATGTTGCAAGATATAAACTTAGATGGCCTGTAACAGATATTACCGTTGTATCTGCTGATGATAAAGTTTCAAGTGCGGTTTCAAACCTTGAAGATGTAATTAAAGATCAGGCTAATACCAAAGCGGTTTTATCCTCCTCAGAATTTGAGGACCTGTCTTACATTGCAAAACCTAATCTTAAAATCTTAGGTCCTAAGCTTAAAGGCGATATTGGCATTGTCAAGAAATACCTTGAAGAGGCTGACGGTAATAAAATTAAGGCTGATTTGGAGGCAAACGGCGAGATCACTGTAAATGGTGTTGATCGTCAGGGCATGGAAAAGGCTATTGTTTTATCCTCCGAGGAGGTTATCTTTGACAGTGAACTTCCAGATGATTTTGTATCCTCTGAATTTAAAGGCGGAAATGTTTTTGTTAATACAAAGGTTACACCTGAAATATTATCCGAAGCTATGTCCAGGGAACTCATTAGAAGGGTTCAAGATATGAGAAAGGATATGGATTTAGATGTAGAGGCTAATATTAATGTAAAAGTTAATTGTTCAGATTCATTTAAGGATTTAGTACTAAAACAAGAGGATTTAATCTCTAATGAAGTTAGGGCAAATACTCTTGTATTTAATGTTGGTGAATGTAATAACATTAAATCTGATGAACAACAAGATATTAGTAATGAATATACAAAAGAATGGAAAATTGAAGATGAGGATATTATAATTAATATTGTTAAAAATTAATTCATTTGAAAGAGAAATATTTAATAGTTGATTTCTATTTTATTTTCCTTTAGGATTTTATTAGTAATTGATTATTAATCTTTATTTTAAAACGAATTTAATTTAAACTCTTCAATTATAAATTTTTAAACTATAGGAGTATTATTTAAAATATGGTGATTTAAATGACTTTAACAGATTCTGAAATAGAGTTTATCACTAATTTATTAGGTAGAGAAATGAATTCTCTAGAGGAAGGTATGTTAGATGTAATGTTTTCAGAACATTGTTCTTATAAAAGTAGTAGACCTTTTTTAAAAAGATTTCCTACTGAAGGGGAAAACATTATATTAGGTCCTGGAGATGATGCAGGATTAGTATCAATAACAGATAAATATGCTCTTGCAGTAGGTATGGAGAGTCATAATCACCCTTCTGCAGTAGAACCTTATGGTGGAGCAGGTACTGGAATTGGTGGAATTTTAAGGGATATCATATCAATGGGTGCAAAACCTATTGCACTTCTTGATCCATTAAGATTCGGACCATTAGAAGATCAAAAATCCAAATATATTTTTGAAAACGTTGTAAAAGGTATATCTGATTATGGTAATCGCGTAGGTGTTCCGACTGTTGCAGGAGAAATTGAGTTTGATGAATCATTTAGAACAAATCCTCTTGTAAATGTAATGTGTGTAGGTCTTGTTGAAAAGGATAAGATCGTATATGGTAAAGCTCCTAATGTTGGAGATGTATTTTTCTTAATGGGTGGAACTACCGGTAGAGATGGAATTAATGGTGTAACTTTCGCATCTGAAGAATTGACCTCTGATAGTGAAACTGAGGATAGGCCTGCAGTGCAAGTAGGAGATCCATTTACTAAAAAACGTGTAATGGAAGCATCATATGAGATTCTCGATAAGATTCATGTTTCAGGTGTTAAGGACTTAGGTGGTGGAGGATTAACCTGTTGTATTTCAGAACTTGCAGGTGCCTGTGAAAATGGTGCAATCGTTGATTTGAATGCAATACCACTTAGGGAAACTGGTATGACACCATATGAGATAATGTTGTCTGAATCACAGGAGAGAATGGTGTTTGTAATCAATCCTAAGGATGTTGATTTAGCAACTAAGATATGTGATAAACATGAACTTCCTTCTGCTGTAATCGGTGAGGTTACAGAAGGAAACAATATGATTGTAAAGGACTTTGAAAAGAATCAGGAATTATGTAACCTTCCAACTATTGTGTTATCAGATCCTCCTTCAATATCAAGAACTATCCGCGAACCTGTATGTGATGAGGAACTTGTTGAAGTTGAGGATGTGGATTTTGCCGAGGCATTACTTAAACTCTTATCCTCACCAAATATTGCAAGTAAGGTGTGGGTCTATAGGCAATATGATTATGAGGTTCAGCTTAGAACCGCTGTTAAGCCAGGTGATGATGCAGCTGTACTTAAGATTGATGATGATGTAGGTGTTGCATTAACAGTAGATTCAAATCCAATCCATACTAAATTATCACCATTCGATGGTGGAGCAGGTTCTGTAGCAGAGGGTATAAGAAATATTGTATCAGTAGGTGCAAAGCCTTATGCTATAGTGGATTGTTTAAACTTCGGTAATCCTGAGAATCCGGAGATTTTATGGCAATTTAAACAATGTATTGAGGGCATGTCTCAGATTTCCGAGAAATTCAATGCACCAATTATTAGTGGTAATGTTAGTTTTTATAATGAAAACGAAGGTGCAAAAATTAATCCAACACCTGCTGTAGGTTTGATTGGTGTTGAAAATCTTGAGAATATCAGGACCCTTGAGTTTAAAAATGAATCCGATAAGATAGTTATTGTTGGTAATACCTATGATGAGTTAAATGGTTCCGAATATCATAGAACCTTGTTTAATATTGAACAGGGTACCGCACCTAAGGTAAGAATCGATGATGAATTTAATGCTGCAAAGAATATTTTGGATTTATTGGAAGAGGATGGAGATAAAAATATTACAGCTATTCATGATTGTTCTGCTGGTGGAATAGCTATTGCTTTAAGTGAAATGGCTATCAAATCTAATTTAGGTGCTGAGATTAATACCTCTGAGATTCCAGTTGATTCAGACATGAAATTCAATAATCTATTATTTTCCGAATCCCATGGAAGGTATATAATGACTGTTAAGGCTGATGCTGTCGATGATATATTATCAAAGATAGATGTTCCTGCAGCTTGTATTGGTGAAGTCAAAGGTCTTGATTTGAAATTTGATGATGTTTCAATTCCTGTTGCAGATCTAACAGACGCTTATACAGATGTTATAGAATCTTATATGAAATAATTAACAGTTATCTTCATATAATTTATTTTTTTAATTTAAGATAGTGTCGGATAAGATTTAAAATTTTCAAAAAAACATTATATGTATTGTTTTAAATTTTAAGTATTTTCATATTGGAAAAATTGAATTTTGTCTTAAATCAAGATATGTCTTAAATTCTTTTAAAGCTAAAAATAATCTAGCATATGTAATTATTTTTTTAATTAAAGATTAACTAGGATATTTATATTTGTCTAAAATCTATATAATCGAATTTATTTATAAAAACATTGTTTAATTTTTAAAAAGTAGTAGGGTGTGTAATATGTTTTTATCTAAATTAATGCCACTTAATGAGGCAGTTTCCAAACTTAATGATAATCAAGTAATTATGGATACAGAGACCATTAATATTAAAGATTCATATATGAGGGTTTTAGCTGAGGATATCAAATCTTATTATAATTCACCTCCATTTGATAAATCTGCTATGGATGGCTATGCGGTTATTGCAGAAAACACATTTGGAGCTTCAAATAATGTTCATAAAACATTAAAGGTTATTGATCATATTGGGGCAGGTGACTATTCTGATAAAGAGATACATGACGGTGAAGCTATTTTAATAGCTACTGGAGCACCAATTCCTGAAGGGGCAAATGCTGTTATAATGGCAGAGTATACCTCATGTGATGGTGATGAATTAAGTATCCATTCACAGGTGACTCCAGGTGAGAATATATCACCTAAGGCTGAGGATATTAAAGAAGGACAAATAGTTTTAAAGTCCAATACTTTAATAAGACCTCAGGAAATTGGTCTAATTGCTTCAGCAGGTTATAATGAGATTCAGGTCTATAAAAAACCCCGTGTAAAAATTATTGTAACAGGTAATGAACTAGTTGAACCTAGTAATGATGTGGATACAAAATCTAAAATCATCAATTCAAATAAGTACACAATATCCTCCATGGTTGAAAGTACTGGTGCTTTGGTAGATGTTAGTCATGTATATGATGTTTATGATGATGTAAAAGAGGCCATTGATGATGCTACAAAAGATTACGACCTTGTAATAACCACTGGTGGTACGGCTATTAGTAAAGGTGATGTGGTTCTTGATGCAGTTGACGAACTTGGTGAGATTTTATATCATGGTGTTGCCATGAGACCAGGTAAACCTGCAGGTGCTGGTGTAGTAAACAATACTGTCGTGTTCACCTTATCCGGTCAACCGGTTGCTGCAATGAGTCAATTTGATGTATTTGTTAGAACCTATCTATACCGGATGGAAGGTTTGGACTATAACTTTGATATAGTTAAAAGAGAGTCAATGTTAAAGATTCCATCTACCCTTGGTAGAACTGACTTTATTAGAACCTATTCAGATCATTTTCATGCAAAACATGTTTTAAATCGTGGTTCTGGTATTATAAGGTCAATGGTTGAAGCAAACAGCTATATTATTATTGATGAAAATAACGAGGGAGTTGAAAAGGGTGATATGGTTGATGTTGTTCTTTTCAATACAATGAATATAGAGGGTTTATAAATTAAATGCTTTTGACTAATATTTTTAATCTTTTATATTTTATTTTAATTTAATTATTTTTCTCTTCTAAATGGCTTGGTTATTCTCCAACTTCTGGAGTTTAAAACATCTCTTTTAAATTTACTTAGCTCGTTAATTTCTTCATTTAAATGGTCATTTTCTTTTTTTAATTCTTCATATTCCTCTTCTAAGTCTTTGTTTTTCTCATTTAATGCATTGATTTTATTATGTGATTCTTTATCTAAACTTTCATACTTTTCTTTTATATTATCATGTCTATTTTTTAAATTCACTGATTCTGATTCTAAGAATTCTTGATAATTCTTGGATTTAATTAGGTTATTATAAAAATCTACAATAATATAATAGAATGAGTCCTTTTCCTCATCATAATATTTTCTATAGTCTTCGAAATCCTCTTTAAGTCTACCCCAATACTCTTCTTTTAATGAGTCGTCAATACCAAAGAACCGTGATATATTACTATTAAACTTTTTTCGCAATAATTGATTCTTATATTGTTCAAATAGTCCATTATCTTTAAAAACATCAATAATCTGATTAGCAGCAATTATGGAGTCCATAAAAGCCCTTCCACCTGATTGTGTAGTGGAATCATCTCTTATACGGCGATTATAAAATTGATTTTCAACAATTGAAAGTTTCTCAGCTTTTAAAAATAGGGAATAGAAGAAAAAATTATCCTCAAAGAAATTATTCGGAAAATGAACATCTGATTTTTTTAAAAAATCTGTATTATATAATTTTAAACAAGCAGAAACCGCAACCTTAAAAATATTAGGTACATCTTTGTATGTAAAAATCCTGTTCCAGAATTTGCCTCCTAGTGATGAGTAATTATAGTCTTTGAAGGTATAGTCATATTTATCTTCATCTTCAATATAACGGGCAGCACAGAAGAAAAGCATATCCGTATCTAATACATTAGCTTTTTTATATAATACCTCACATGTATTAAGTTCTATCCAATCATCAGAATCAACAAAAAGGATATATTCTCCATTAGCATTTTTTAGGCCATTATTTCTAGCAAAACCTTGTCCTTTATTTTCTTGATTAATTATTTTAATACGATCGTCATTATTAGCATATTCTTCTAAGATAGATAAAGAATTATCAGTAGATCCGTCATTTACGCATATAATTTCAATATCTTCTAGAGTTTGATTAATAATACTGTCTAAACATTGTTCTAAATAATGCCCGGTATTATAAACCGGCACAATTATAGATATCTTAACCATGTAATAACTACTTCCCATATAGTTTTGTAAAAATTTTATTTATATTCCAAAATATTATGATTTTTTTATAATTTTTTTTATATTATTATTAATTATGTATAAAATATATTAAATATTTAACGATGTTAAAATATTTAACTATCGTTAAAATCTTTTATTAAAGAATATATCTAAAAAGTAGGGTTTAACTAAATAATTGATGTCTAAACAATAAAGTTATTAAGTTAAAAAAAAGATTTAAAGAATTATAAAGAAATAAAAATTCCCGCAACTAAACTAAATACGATTACTATTAGTGTGAAGTAAGTAAAGTAATCTGTAATTAGTTTAACATTTTCACTGGAGAGTTTATAACTTAGTAGTTCCTCTAACATTAATCCACCATCTAATGGTTTCATTGGAAGTAGATTAAACAGGCCTACAGAAAGATTGATCAAATATATCCATTTAAACAAATCTTCTAAGCTTAATAGTCCCCATGGTAGAATGTTTCCATAGGTGTTCTTGATATTTTCCTTTAAAACTAAATGTTCCTGGGACCTAATACCCATATAACCTAATGTTTTGTTGTTGGGATTTTCACCTAACTTGAATGTATACGTGCCCTTGTCCGTCGTTATGTGTGCGGTGGTATTTGGTTTTAGGCTATAGACTGCATTTGAATAGGATGTTGCGTTTGTTACCTTATGATTATTTATTGATGTAATAACCATTCCCTCTTTAAGGTTTCCGTAAGCAGGGCCATTATTTACAACACTTGTAATCTCAACACCACTTTGATCATATACGGCAGGAACAGCAAAGTTTGCGATAGCTGCAAAAATAATCAATGCTATAAGTGCAAGTACAATGTTTGCCATGGCCCCTGCACCATAAATCCTAAGTTTACTTAATCTGGAGGCTTTCTCAACTTCCTTCTCATCAGGCTCTACAAATGCACCAGGTAAAATAACAAAGAGCAATAAACCCATTGATTTAATATCAATACCTTCCACTCTAGCTAATATTCCATGAGAAAATTCATGAACAATAATAAGTAATATTAAAGCAATGAATCCTGAGATAAAAGGTATGAATATCGGGGAGCCGGGAACCTCAACACCTGGAATTAATATGGATACTGAGGGGGTTTTTAAAACGGTTCCAAGTGATTGGATCAATAGAACTAACATTAATGCCATTGAGATAAAACATATTACAATACCTACATTCATATACCATTTCCAGAATCTGGGCGCTTTTTTGGCAACTTTATCAATAAATCCTTTAAATCTATCTGTTTTCAACATTAGAAGTATTGGAAAGGACATTTCCAAATTTTTAGAATCCGGATGATATAATTTATAAAAAGCTGCAATAGTCCATATTAAAAGGAATGCAATTACATAATACCATAAACCATTCACAATATCACGAAAGAAACTGATTATATTAAATTAAATAAAATCTAGATTAAAATTAATTTTTTTTAATCTTTAAAGAATATAGTTTGTGTATAATAATATTTAATATTTAATATTAATATTTTATGAAATTTTATCTTAATCTAAATCATTTTAAAGCTATCTTTCCCTAAATCAATTAATATAATAATAATTAATTAATAAACCTATTTTGCTTATGATTTCATAAAAAAAAGTAGTTGGATTAAAATAGTGTGAAAGTATTTTTTGTTTTTAAGATTAGTAAGAATTAGTTTATTTTCAGATATTCTAGTAATTTTTAAAATTAGTTAATTAAAAATATGAAAATAATGAGAAATTAAAAGATATTTAGAAATATCTTTCAACAATTCCTTCTAAAATTTTAGCATGACGTCCTTCGTCTTTGGAACTTTCTCTGAAGAAGTCAGCTGCATCTTCAAGTCCAGCTGCTTGTGCTTTTTCAGAAGCCTCTCTTTTTTCTACATTAGCTTTTTGTTCACCATCTAACATCATGTCAATATTTTCTTTTAAAGTTGGTTTGATTACAGCATTCATTTCTGCAAATCTTGCAGCATGTTCAGCTTCTTCATGAGCTAATCTTTTGAATACTTCAGCTAATTCGCCGTAACCTTCTCTAGATGCTTGTCTAGACATTGCTAAGTAAATACCTACTTCTTGTGTTTCTCCGGAAAAGTTTCCTGCTACTTCTTTTTCTACATCTGTACCTACTGTGGTACCAATCTTATGAATATATTTTACCATAAATATTACCTCTTAATTATAAATAGTTATTTTATATATTTAAAGTTTTAATAAAAATTAAATAAAGGGTTAAAAAACCCCTTTTTATTAAAATATTTATTCAATATTGATTTTTTTAGCTTCTTGAGCTAATTTTCTACCTAATTCAAAACTGTTAACTTTTTCTTCTTCAGTTGGAACATAGTAGATTTCTTCGGTATCAATTACATTGAAACCACAGTCAGCTAATTCTTTAGCTAAGAATTCAGGGGTTCCACCTTTTCCTCCCATGGAACCAAAGGTAACAGCAGCCCTTTCGAATCCGGTTCTGTTGAAGTGTAAACCTTTTAAGTAGTACATGATATCTCCAATACTTGGGTATGGTACATCATTTATGGTTGGATCACCAATAGCCACTGCCTTACTTGTTAATATACTCTTAACAATTTCACTTCTTTCATCTTCGTGTAGGTAGAACATTTCAACATCGAAACCTTCTGCCATTGCACCTTCTGCAATTTCATGAGCCATAGCTTGGGTTGAGTAGTGCATTGTATCATATACGATGGTTACCTTATCTTCTGCAGCTTTTCCAGTAGCCCAGTTACTATATGCATTTATGATTTTCATTGGGTCGGTCCATATTTGACCGTGGGACGGTGCAATCATTTTAATTTTGTCAAGTAAATCTAAGTCGATGATTTCATTGAATTTTTTAAGTACTAATTTTGAAAGTGGAGTGATTAGGTTAGCATAGAATTTTTTTGCTCCATCCATAAGTACCTCTTCAGGGATTTCGTAATCGAATCTTTTAGAGTAACATAAGTGTTGACCAAATGCGTCATTAGGGAATAAGATTCCATCTTCAACGAGTAATGTAAACATACTATCTGGCCAGTGGAGTAAGAAAGCATCTAAGAATGCTAAAGTTCTTCCACCAATATCTAATGTATCTCCAGTACCTACTGTTACGAAGTTAGTACCTTCTAATTTTGGGTAGTGTTTTAATAATCCTTTTACTGCAATTTCACTACAGTATACAGGTGCTTCAGGGAATCTTTTATGTAAATCATATAAAACTCCACTATGATCTTTTTCAACATGGTTTTGGACGATTACATCTACCTTAACATCCTTTCCTTCTTGTTCAAATGCATCGTCTAAACGTGCCATGATTTCCTCGGTTTTACCAGGATAAGCATTATCGATTACAACATTTTTATCTTCTCCAAATACGAGATATGCATTGTAAGTGGTTCCATCTAATGTATATCCATGGTAGGTTCTAATATCCCAGTCAATTACACCAATCCAGTAAACTCCTTCGCCGATTTTCTTTGCTTTTGCATTCATTTTATCACATATTCGATTTTTATAATAGGTATGTTCGTATTTTATCGAACATTAATTTTAAATTATCTATTGTATTATATAAACTTTTTGTTTATCCAAATCCTAAGAAACAATTTACAATATTTGTATGAAATTTTTTTAGAATTATATTTAATAAAATAAGTTGTTTCAAAAAAAGTATCTTTTTTGTAATCAATCTTCATTTAAGAAAATTAATCACTTGATTATATATTTTTACTGAGATTTCACTGATTTAAACTTGTTATTATAAGGAATAGTTATAGATTTAAGGGATTTTTAAACTTTTAATACATTTATTTAATAATTTTATAAAAACACTTTTCTTAAATCAATATGACTTGAAATATGTAAAGCAAATTTGTATAATGGTAAACTAAATAAGTTAGTAATTAGATAAAAGTGAATAGTAGTATATTTTTTTTTACTTAATTGTATATATAATAATTATTTAATAGGAAGATAATTATTTTAAACAATTTCTAAGATTGTTTTTTTTATTAGATATATGCACATTTAAGGTTTAATAGTAATTTTCTTGGAATAAGTTTTAGGGGTAATTTGATGTCATTTTTTTGAAAAGATTTTAAATAAAAGTAATAGTTACCTATACTATAAAAATAATTACTTTAATTTAATTAAAGAAAATGAAAATTTAAAAAATGAAAACAAAAAGCTTAAATCAAGCTTAAATGAAAAATCTGAAGAAATTCATTCATTCAATAATGAATTTAAAAAATTATCAAAGGACAATGAAGGGATTAAAAATAGTGTAGACAATAATAAATCCCTAATAAATAGTTTAAAAAACGATTTGAAAAATGAGAGATTAAGAAATTTAGAAAACAATTATGCATTTGTATTTCATGATACTATAAAAGAATCCAGGTGGTTAAAATCTAAGAACTTTTCCCTGATAAATGCAGCTTCTAACTATTCATTTATATATATTTTATATAGAATTTTAGATGAGATGAAACCTGTTAATATATTGGAGATGGGTCTAGGTCAGACTACAAAACTCACTACACAGTATGCTGATTATTTCAAATTTTCAAACCTAACAACAATTGAAGGAGATCAGGTCTGGATAGATAGTTTCTCAAAAAATATAGAGATTCCTGATAATGCCAATATAATACAGTGTGATATTGAAAGGGTTGTTATTGATGAATCCTTAGAAATCCCTAATAAAACCATTGAAAGTAACAGATATAAAAATCTGGATAAAATACTTAAGGATGAGAAATTTGACTTGATTATTATTGACGGTCCACAGGGATTTATTGATTATCCTCCGATTAAAAGCTCTACATATTCAAGAACTAATATTTGGGATTTAATTCCAGAGAATCTTGCCGATGAGTTTATAATTATAATTGATGATTATGATAGGATAGGTGAGCAAAACACAATCAAACATGTTGAGGAGCTTTTAAATAAGGAGAATATCAGGTTTGATAAATTCGTTACTAAGGGACTTAAAACTCAATGTATTATCTTAACAGAAAAATATAAGTTTGTTAAATGGTTTTAATATCTATTTTTCCTTTTCTTGTCAATTTAACACATTTTTTATTATGATTTTTATTCTTTTCAAGTTATTTCTTGTTCTTATACTGTTTAATTTTTTAAAATATTTGATAGTAATCATACAAACTGTTTGTATAAGATAAAACAATATTTAAATATTAGTAAAATAAATATGTTAATAGATATATAAAATTTATTAGCTAATAGGTTAAATTTCAGTTTTTTAACTTAATTGTTTATGTTAATTTAATATATAATTTAAAGAATAAGAAGGGAATACTTATGTTAGGCAATAATGTAAAACAGCTGAATAAAGAAAAACCTGTTCAAATATATGCTAAAACAGACGGAAGTGCATCTGTAAGTGTTATAAAAAGTCCAGTTAAATTAACTATCTTGGAATTGTTAAAAAACAGTGACATGGAATTTGATGAAATTGTTACCAATACCGGTAGGTCTAAATCTACAATTTCAGTTCACTTAAAAGCTTTACGAGAGGATGGGATTATTGATTATAAATTAAATCCTAATGACAATCGTAAAAAGGTCTTTTATATATCTTCTAAATTTGTAGGGGAAGTTAATCATTCAGAACCTAAAAAATTAGATGAAAATAAAACGGATTATATTGTTAAAAACATTATAGAGAATGATAATGGTTTTGAATTCTCATCACTGCTGTTCCATACCTTAAGAACTACCTTGATTCAAGAAGGAATTAATATAGATCCAATTTTACATGAGGCTGGTTTGAAAATTGGTTTATCTTTATTTGATCAAGTTTATAATGAGGATTTTGAACAATTCCTCAATAACATTGCTCAATTTTGGTCAGATAATGGGTTAGGTAAACTTACAATAGAAATTGGAGATATTATTACAGTTACATCTGTTGATTGTTTTGAATGCTATTTACTTCCAAAG
This sequence comes from Methanobrevibacter boviskoreani JH1, assembly GCF_000320505.1. NCBI lineage: Archaea > Methanobacteriati > Methanobacteriota > Methanobacteria > Methanobacteriales > Methanobacteriaceae > Methanobrevibacter > Methanobrevibacter boviskoreani. The sequence goes on along the minus strand of NZ_BAGX02000020.1, from coordinate 220,214 downwards.
ACAGGAAAACCTGCATGTTTCTTAGATTCCGGAATTTTGGAAGCATTAATGTCATCTTATTTTAACTCAAAGGTTGACGTTACCGAGGTAAAATGTTATACAATGGGAGATGAATGTTGTACTTTCTTAATTGAACCTAAAGGTGAAGTATATTCATTTGTACAAGATGTTTCTAAATAAAGTTATTTTTTTAAAATGAATAAATTCTTTATTCATTTTTTTTTATTTTATAAAATTCACTAAACCTAAAATTTTCATAAAAAGAGTTTTGGACTATTTTTTCTATTTTAAATATAATCTATTTAAGAGATTGAATTTTAGCTAATTTTTCTAAGTTTTAAAGTAAAATGGGATTTTAATTAGGATTTTATCCATCTTCAATGTAAAATATAATATTTTAAAATATTTATACAAAAATTAAATTTTGAAGGTATCTATATAAAAATTAATTACTTTAAGAATAGTTTTAAATAAGAATTAATTATTTTAAAAATATTAAAAATGTTTTTAATTCTTGAATTTAACTATTGTGGTAGTTAAATAAGGTTTTTCATTTGAGAATCCCTCGACTATTTTTTCATCTTCCATAGTACAATTTTCTACAGAGTAGACGGTTTTCTCTCTAGGATCTTTTAGAATCTTATTTTCAACCTTTCTAGAGTTTCTTGATGTTTTCATAAATACGAAATTGTCAGACTTATCAATAATGTCCTTAATGCTCTTATCTATTTTCGGTACAATGGTTAATGTCTCATCCTTTTCAACTAAAGGTTCTCCAATTGCAGCTGCACATGCTGTAAATGATGTTATTCCTGGAACAACTTCGATATCATATTTTCCATCAAGATTTTTTTTGTACATATGTAAATGTTGAGAAGATTGACGGATCACCTAAAGTAATAAATGCCACATCCTTTCCATGGTTTAGATAATCTGAGATGATAAATGCCGCTTCCATCCAATGTTTTTTAAGGTGGTTTACATCTTCCTTCATTGGAAATAGGGGTTGTACAACCATGGCCTTTTTTTCTCTTTCATCTAACAATGGTTGTATTATGGATAATGCAATGCTTTCCTTTTCTGCCCCTGCATGTGGTGCACATATAACATCTACTTCCTTAAGGATTCTTGCAGCTTTTAAGGTTAATAGTTCCATATCCCCAGGTCCTACACCAATTCCATATAACTTACCTTTATTTTCCATATTATCACCTATAATGCTTATTAACTATTTTAATATAATCGTAAAATTAGTCTGATTTTTTAAATCTTTAGTTTATATATAAATTATTATTTCTTATTAATATTAAATCTAACTTTAAACTATTAAATATTATTTTTCAATTGGACACTCATAATATTTATAAAATAATATATCCAATATTAATCTATGAATGATTCTCTTTTTTGCCCTAAATGTGGAATGTTAAAATCTAATTGTGTCTGTGAAAATAACAAGAATAGTAATAATAATTCTTCAAAGAATAATAAATCTAATGATTTATTGCAATACATGGATACAAGGAAAAAAACAAAATCTCCACTTATCAATGATATTCCGGGAGTATATTCTATTGAAGACCATAGATTAAGTGATGATAGAATAGAATATCTTAAAGATAAATATCCATATATTAGTGATGATATTATTGAGAATTTTCCCTTTGAAAGTCCAAGGCAAGGACAATTGGAAATCATTCAGGAAATAGAGGATGCAATTTCAAAAGGTTATAAATATATTATTCTGGAGGCAGGTACCGGTACAGGTAAATCCGCTATTGCCTCAACCTTGGCACGTATGTATCAATCTGCTTATATCCTTACCATGACTAAACAACTACAGAATCAATATGCAAGGGAATTCGACTTTCCACTTGTTAAAGGAAGAGGTAACTTCTCATGTCTTATGGGTGGTGATGAGGTAACCTGTGATATGGGTGTATGTAAAACCACCATTAATTCTAAAAAGTTCTTTTGCCCATTTTCAATAAGTAAAAATCCAACCTTGTCTGGAACCGAGGCCTTTGAAGATTCCTTCGGTAATCAGATATATTTCAACACTGAAAACCACTGCAATTATTGGCAACAAAAGGCCGATGCTATTAATTCTCCAATAACCTTGATGAATTACGATTATGCCTTTCTTGAGTTAAACTATGTAAAGCATTTTGGTGTAAGGTCACTTCTCATTCTAGATGAGGCCCATAATATTGAAAATAAACTAATGAAAAGTTTAGAGTTAACCCTATCTAATCAAAGACTTGAAAAGGATATTAAAAAACATATCTCCGAGAATACTTTAAAGGACGGCAGTGTTGAAGACTGGATTTTGGAGATTGAATCTTTATATGAGGCATATCAGGATGTGGACCTTAAGGAATTACCTATAAACAAAGTGGAAAGGATTAGAAGTACCACAAGTAGATTAAAATCATTAAGGGACCATCTTGAAAAGGAACCTAAAAATTGGGTCATTGATGCAAATGAGGAGGCCGTGTCATTTAAACCGCTTAGGGTAAATCACTATGCTAAAGACAATCTTTTAAAATATGGTGATGTTTGTATATTTATGAGTGCTACAATCTTATCTCATAAGATGTTTACAAAATGGTTAGGTCTTAAGGATAACGAGGTATACTACATTAAAGTGGACAGTCCTTTTCCAGCTTCAAAAAGACCTATCGAACTTAAACTTGTAGGAAAGATGTCTAAAAATAGAATTAAGGACACTGCCCCTAAGATGATTCCGGTTATAAATGATATTTTAAGAAAGCATCCTGATGATAAGGGACTGATTCACACCCATAGTTATCAAAATTCACGTTTCATTACACAAAATATTCCAAACTCTAGATTAATATCACATACTTCTTTAAATAGACAGAGGGTTTTGGACTATTTTGAAAATGATGATAATCCATTGGTGTTAGTCTCCCCATCAATGAGTGAAGGTGTAGACTTACCTTATGATAAATGCCGTTTCCAGATAATCTATAAGGTGCCATTCCCATATCTTGGAGATAAACAAATAAATATGAGGCAGAGAAGGGATAAAAGATGGTATGCCTACAAGACTGTCATGACCATTATGCAGGCTTATGGTAGGGGAATGAGAGCTGAGGATGATTCCTGTACTACATATATTTTAGATAAGGATATTACAATGCTATTTAAAAGTCCTTTATATAAATCATTAGTTCCTGACTTTTTTAAAGAAGCTATTGTAGAAAATGAGTATGTAAAATTGATTAAATAAAATTTTATTGATAATTCTTTTTAAAAACAGTCATTAAAGCGGACCTAGGGGGATTTGAACCCCCGGCCTCGGGATCCGAAGTCCCGCGTCATTCCAGACTAGACCATAGGACCAATCTAACATTAATAATTTTCTCTTTTATAATTAATAAATCTTGTTTTAATCTTTAACAATTAATTAAAATTACATGTACTAAAGTATCTTGAAAAGTTTAATTATTTCTTAATAGATTATTTATAATTTAATAATATTCTTTTAATTCTTATTTTTAAATATAAAATTGATATTGTATTTCTTATTTTTATCTAAAATCAATATAATATTTTTTATACTATTAGAAAGATATATTTTAATAATTGATTATAGGTTCTGTTATTATGTTAACTAAAAGAATTATTCCTTGTTTAGACTGTGACCTACAAGTTCCTGAAGGTCGTGTAGTTAAGGGGGTAGAGTTTAAAGAGATTAAATATGCAGGGAACCCTGTAGAACTTGCTACTAAGTATTATAATGATGGAGCAGATGAGATTGTTATTCTAGACATTACTGCTTCACATGAAAGACGGGAAACTATGGCTGATGTTATTGAAAAATTGACTGAAAACGTCTTCATACCTATATGTGTAGGTGGTGGAATCAGGAAGGTTGATGATTATATTAAAATGCTTAAAGCTGGAGCCGATAAATGTTCTACTAATACTGCAGCTATTCATAATCCTGACTTGATAAATGACGCATCAAAGGTAGTTGGTTCACAGGCATGTGTGATTGGTATAGATGCAAAAAGAAGATATGTTGAGAATCCTTCTGATGCACCTGATAAAAATGTAGTTGAGATTAAACATCCGAGATCTACTGACAAATCAGATTATTGTTGGTTTGACTGTAGTATATATGGAGGCCGTGAATTCACTGGTATTGATGCGATTTCATGGGCCCAGGAATGTGAAAGTAGAGGTGCCGGTGAAATTCTTCTAACCTCAATGGATGGAGACGGTACTAAAGAGGGTTATGATCTAGATTTAACTAAAGCCATTAATGATGCAATCGATATTCCTGTAATCGCTTCCGGTGGTGTAGGTAATCCGGAAGATATTAAAAAGGCATTTCAGGAAACCGATGTAAGTGCAGCTTTAGCAGCAAGTATTTTCCATTTCGGTGAATATCCAGTTCCAGTCGTAAAAGAATATTTAAATAATAACGGAATTAATGTAAGGTTATAATTAATTTTGTGGTTCTATGAATTTTAATAATCTCATTGATTTAGAATTAACCCAGTATTCTGGTCAAACATCACAGTCCCCATGGAGATTGGATTGTGAATCTAATAGTTTTAACAATGTAATTATTGTAGACAATATTCCCGTTCTTTTGAAATTAAGCCAAAACAATATTGATTCAATGAATCTGGATTATGAGATACCAACAGCTATTGATGAATCAATTATAGATAAAAATAAGTTGGAATCTAAAATAAAATCCGAGGTAAATAGAATTTACGATTTGGATTATGATTTAAGTAAATTCTACAATTATTTAAAAGAGGATGAGAAGTTAGCTCCGTCTGCAGAATTCTGTAAAGGTCTTAGACTTTTCATTGCAGCTGATCCTTTTGAATCAATTATTGCATCTATCTCCTCATCAAACAACTCAATAGCAAGATGGACTAAAACCATTGATAAGATTAAGAAGATATGGGGAGACGAATATCTTTTTCCATCTGGAAGGTACTATAAGTTTCCACCATCTGAGGTATTGATGGAGGCTTATGAAAATAATCTGGAGGAATATGAGGCAGACAATAGACAGATGGAAATAGAATGTTATACTAACAATCTTAAATCCTGTGGATTAGGTTATAGGGTACCTTATGTTAAACAGGCTAGTGAGATATTTACACTTGAAATGGACCTCAACGATTTTTATCATATGTCCTATGATGAGGCATATAATGAGATAATCAAGATTAAAGGTGTAGGTCCTAAAGTTGCTGATTGTATTTTATTATATGGTTTTAATTTTAGGGAAGCCTTTCCATCTGATGTCTGGATTAAAAGAATAGTTTCATACCTATATTTTGATAATGACCAAAGTATTCCAGTTAAAAAAATCAGGGAATTTGGAATGGAAGAGTTCGGTGATTATGCAGGATATGTTCAATTGTATCTTTTCCACTATGCAAGAAAATCTGGTTTAATGGATAAGTTATCTAAAAAATAGCTTTTATTTATTTTTTTTTAATTTTAATACACTAATTTTTTTATTTTTATAAGATTCAATATTTAAGAAATAGTCTTTATCTTTTTTTATTTTAGCATACTATTTTTCTTCTTTATAAGATTCAATATTTAAAAATAGTCTTTATCTTTTTTTATTTTAGTATACTAATTTTTTTATTTTTATAGGATTCAATATCAAAGAAATAGTTTTTTATCTTTTTCTATTTTAGTATGCTAATTTTTTAAATTTAAAAACGCATTTATGTTTTTTTTTAAAATAGCTATTTATAAAAAGATTAAGCAGTTGAATTAACAACTGCATAATTGTTTAACCTGTTACAGTTACTTTGGTCATTTTATCTCCTTGTCTAATCTTATAGACAACATCCATACCTTCAATAACCTGACCAAATACGGTATGGACTCCGTCTAAATGAGGTTGAGGGGAATGTGTAATAAAGAATTGGCTTCCACCAGTATCTTTACCTGCATGAGCCATTGATAAAGCACCGGTACCATGTTTGTGTGGGTTTCCTTCAGTTTCACATTTAATTGTGTAACCAGGTCCTCCGGTTCCATCTCCATTAGGATCTCCACCTTGGATAACAAAGTTAGGTATAACTCTGTGGAAAGTTAAACCGTCATAAAATCCGCTATTTGCTAATTTTTCAAAGTTAGCAACAGTACCAGGAGCTTCATTTGGGAATAATTCTAATATTATATCTCCTTTCTCAGTTTCTATTTTTGCTTTTTTCATAATATCACTTTAAAATTATAAATCAATTTATAAGTTCATTAATATTTTTACAAATCAATTTATTTTTATAATATTAATGGTATTTATTTAATTTAAATCTTATGATTTTAGTGAATTTTTATAATAATTGCCATTTGGTTTATGATTTAAATCTTATGATTTTAATGAATTTTTATAAATAACAATTCTTATTCTATCTTTGTTTTTCCAGATAAAACATTCTGATAATCCTTATAATTTTCTTTTAAAAGTTCTGGAATGTTTAACTCATATGGACAACGTTTTATACAATCTCCACATTCCTCACAGTCCTCGATTTTAGACATCATATCCTGATATTCCTTTGTTAAATATGGTTCTGTTGGAAAACGTCTAATCCACAGAGACATTCTAGCACACATGCTGATTTGTATGTCCTCTCTACAAGGTTGACAATAGGCACATCCACGACAAAAATCACCCTGAAGTTCTTCCTTATCTTTTCTAATTACCTCTTTGATTTTATCATCCATTCTAGGATTGATTTCTCCCCATTTCAAGAATTCGTCTAATTCAGACTCTTTCTGAATACCCCAAATTGGAACAACCTCGGGATACTCTTCAATAAATGCATAAGCTGCTTTGGAATTTTTAATTAATCCTCCACTTAATGCTTTCATTGCAATGAATCCCATATTATTTTCCATACATAAATCTAAAATTCTGAAATCCTTTTCGTCAGATAAATATGAGAAAGGATATTGCATAGTTTCAAATAAACCACTTTTTATCTCTTTATTTGCAAGTGAGTGTTTATGTGAGGTTATTCCAATATGTTTAATTAATCCCTCTTCTTTGGCTTCTAAAAACACATCATATATTCCGTGTTCGTCATTGGGCTTTGGACAAAATGGGGGATTATGAAATTGATAAAGGTCAATGTAGTCGGTTTTAAGATTTTTAAGACTAGTTTCCAAATCTTTCCACACCTCTTCCGGTGTGGTTGACTTGGTCTTTGATGCAATGTAAATATTCTCCCTTACATCTGATAATGCTTTACCAATTCTTTCCTCACTATTTGTGTATGCTCTTGCAGTATCAAAAAAATTAATACCATTATTATAAGCCTTTTTTAGAAATCTAACAGCATCCCTCTCATCAGATCTTTGAAGGGGCAATGCTCCAAAACCTATTTTATTCACTATCATTCCAGTTTGGCCTAACTCAATCTTTTCCATATAATCACTAATTTAATTAAATATTGATACAATTATCCTAATATTATTTTATTAATTATATCTAAATAAATTTTTTATAGTATATGGATTAAATTATTAGAGTAGTGATAATTATTTTTTCAAAATGAAATCTTAAAATTATTCATTAATTTATTCTTTTAATTCTTTGGTGAGAATATGGTTGGTATTTCAGTTATAGTTCCTGTTTATAATGTGGAAAATTATTTGGAGGAAGCCCTTAATTCTATTTTAAATCAAACATTTACTGATATTGAGGTTTTATGTATTAATGACGGTTCTAAAGATAATTCCTTAGATATTCTATATGATTTTCAAAGGAAAGATGAAAGAATTAAAGTTATTGATAAAGAGAATGGTGGATGTGGGTCTGCAAGAAACAAGGGTCTGGATTTAGCTAAAGGTAAATATATTTACTTCTTTGATCCAGATGATAAAACAAAACCTGAGGCATTGGAAAAATTATATGATAATGCGGAATCTAATGATTCCGATTTGGTGATGTTTAAACTTGCAACATTTATGGACGGCCATGAGGTAGACTACAGCCACCCTGCATATAATTTTGATGAGCTATTTAAAGGCAAGGATTTTAATAATTTCTCTTTCAACCGTGATGACATTAAACATTATGTTTTAAACTCCTCTTTTGCACCATGGTTAAAACTATATAAAAAAGAGTTTTTGGACAGTTATGATGACTTTAGATTTGTATTGGGTCTTGCTTTTGACGATGTTCCATTTCATGTAATGTCCCTTGTTAGGGCTAAGAGAATTTCATTTGTACCAGACTATCTCTATTTCTATAGGTTGTCCAATCCCACATCTGTCAATAATACGAAGTCTAATCAGATAGACATCTTCAAAATCATTGATATTGTTGAGGGTTTCTTAAGAAGTGAAGGGGTTTTCGATGAATTTGAATATGAGTTTACTAAATTTAAAATAGAGCATATTTTAAGATATGTCCTATCAACCAATTCCATTGAATACTTTAATTTAGCAAAGGATCAATTCAAAAACCTAAACGTTAAGTCTATTCCAGAGGATTCAGATTTACTTGGAAGATATAATCTGTTGTTGGACTCAGATTCCTATTTTGACTATCAACAGAATCTATTATTCTATAATAACCGTATGAATAGAAAATATCATATAATAAATACCAGTCCTTCATTTTATGCTAAAAAGGCTTATAAAAAATTGTTTAAATAATCGGATTATATTGTCTTTACCTATTTATTAGTTGGCTCATTTATGAAAGTTTTTAGTAATTTTATAATCGGATTATTATATCTATGTTAAAATTTTTCAATGGTTTTAATAATTTTATTCATGATTTTATTATTTGTCCTTCATATGGAATTTAGGATACCTGTTTCATGAAAAATTTTTTATTATATTAAATGAATAAATCTAATTGTAATTTTATTGATAAATTTTAATCAAATTAAAACTTATATTAATTTAATTTTTATTAACTCTTATTTTGAGGAATTATGTATGAATAGTCAAGAAGTTATGGATTCTTATGATAAACATGTGCTTCATACCTATGGAAGACAACCTATTGTAGTGGACCATGGTCATGGGGTAAAGGTTTATGATTTAGATGGAAATGAATATTTGGATTTTTTTGCTGGAATTGCAGTAAATAATGTTGGTCAAACTAATGATAAAGTTGTTGAAGCTATTAAAGAACAGGCTGAGAAGGTTATTCACTGTTCTAACATTTACTATAATGAACCATGTGCAAAGCTTGCAAACACATTTGCAGAAGTATCAGACTTTTCTAAAGTGTTTTTCTCAAATAGTGGTGCTGAGGCTAATGAGGCAGCTATTAAACTTGCAAGAAAATACACAGGTAAAGGTGAGATTATAACTGCATTGAAATCTTTCCATGGAAGAACAATGTTGACTGTAACTGCAACAGGTCAAGAACAATTTTCTAAACCATTTAAACCATTACCACCTGGTTTTAAACATGTTCCATATAATGATATTAAAGCAATGGAGGATGCAATCTCAGATGATACCTGCGCTATAATGTTAGAGGTACTACAGGGTGAAGGTGGAATTAATGTTGCAGATAAAAAATACATGAAGGACGTTGAGAAACTCTGTCATGATAATGATATTCTTCTAATTGTTGATGAGGTCCAGACTGGTATAGGAAGATGTGGAACCCTATTTGCATATGAAAACTATGATATTAAACCTGATATCATAAGCCTTGCTAAAGGTTTAGGTGGAGGAGTGCCAATAGGTGCAACCTTGGCTACCGAGGAGGTTTCCAAAGGTTTTGTTCCTGGAGATCATGGTTCAACCTTTGGTGGAAATCCATTGGCTGCTGCTGCAGCAAATGCTACATTAAGTGTTATTAAGGATGAGAACCTATTGGATAATTGTAAAGAAATGGGTAAATACCTTAAAGAACAGTTAAACACTTTAAAAGATAAATATGATTTTGTATCTGATGTAAGGGGTCTTGGTCTTTTAGTAGGTGTTGAGCTTACCATGGAAGGTGGAGATGTTGTTGATAAAATGAGAGAGAAAGGGGTTTTAATAAACTGTACTGCCGGTAATGTTTTAAGACTTGCTCCCGCTCTTATCATTGAAAAGGAAGATATCGACACCATGGTAGAAAAATTAGACCAAGTCTTTGCAGAATTATAAACTTATTTATTTTTTATCTTTTCTATTTTTTTTTAATTATTTGATTAAATTCTTTTAGTTACTTGTTTTTTTCTATTTTTTTTAATTACTTAATTAAATTCCTTTAATTATTTATTTCTTCTATTCTTTAAGGAATTAAATTCTTTTAATTATTTTCGTGCGGATCTTCTTCTAAATTTAAAAATTAAGTCTATTGTTTGATTTAAATATTTTAATTATCTTATTTTTAAAAATAGTATTTTATTTTTAATTATTCATTAATTGGTTATTAAAAAAAGTAAAGTTTTAGGAATTCATTGTACAATATTTAGATTGTCCAATTCTTTTTTTCTAAAACCTTTAAGGTAGGTCTTGAGAGATTCATTTCTTTTATCTCATCAAGGGTTTTCCAAGCATAGTCAATATGCTCATCGCTGATTTTTACATCGCCGCCTAATATATTCACTTTCATATAAACCTGCACTGTTGTTCTCTTAGGTTGGATGTCTTCTAGTGCCTCGTAAAAACCATCAATTGATATGTCAAGATCGGTCTCTTCCTTAAACTCCCTTATTAATGTTTGATCAAAGTATTCATTCTTTTCAGCTTTACCACCTGGAAACTCCCATAAATCCGCATAAGTTCTACATTTAGGATGTCTTTTTAAAACTAATATTTTGCCGTCTTTTTGAGCTATTCCTCGCATTACAAGTCCAAATGGTTTTTCCATACTTTAACCTCTAATTATTTATATTATAATCTTATAATCTTACAGGTTTAAAACTTTTTTGCATACCTAAATTTTATATAGTATTAAGTTTATATCTTATTTGATATCTTTTGATAGAATAATTATAATAATAGAAGTAATAAATCTAATAACATAATTAATTGGCTTGATTTAATAAATGTTTTAAATCAATTAAAAAATCAACAATCTAAGAATTGATAAATAATAATATATTTTTTTGTTGGAGGATTAGAATGGACTTAAATATTAAAGTAAATGATAAAGACCATTTGGATATTGGTGGTGCTGATGCAGTGGATATTGCAAATGAATTTGGTACTCCAGTATATGCAATAGATGAAAACCGTATTAGGGATAATTATAATAGATTTTACAATGCTTTTTCAAAATATTATCCTGACTTTAAAGTGTTCTATGCTTGTAAAGCAAATACAAACCTTGCTGTCATGAAAATCTTAGAGAGTGAAGGTTGTTGCGTTGATACAGTATCACCTGGTGAAGTTTATATCTCTGAAAAATTAGGATTCTCTCCAGATAGAATATTATTTACAGGAAATAACATTACAAATGAAGAGCTTAAAATGGTTCATGACATGGGTGTTATTTTAAATGTTGATTCCAGATCTGCTTTAAAAAGACTTGCAGAAGTTGTTGATCCTAAAGGTTTAAAAGTGTCCATAAGGGTAAATCCGATGGTTGGTGCAGGTCACCATGAACATACTATTACCGGTGGAGTAATGAGTAAATTCGGTATTATGGATAATGAGGCTACAGAAGTTTATAAATTAGCTCAGGATTTAGGATTTGATCCTATCGGTATCCATTCACATATAGGTTCAGGTATATTGGATCCGGAACCATTTAAGTTAGCTATTGGTTCTACTATGGATATAGCAGGTAAAGTACATGAGGATTTAGGTATTGACTTTGAGTTTGTTGATTTCGGTGGAGGTATAGGAGTACCTTATACACCTGATGAGAAGGCATTGGATATTGATCATTTTGCCCATGAAAATGTAGAGTTCTTTAAAGGAAAATTAAAAGAATATAATATGAAAAATCCAACCATGTTCTTAGAACCTGGAAGATATATAGTTGCAGATGCTGTAACCTTACTTGTACAAGTAAACAGTGTAAAACAAAGTTATAGAAAATATATTGGTGTGGACGCAGGATTTAACACCTTACTTAGGCCATGTATGTATGGTTCCTACCATCATATTGTAGATGCAAGTAAAATGAGTGCACCAATAACACAAGAGGTAGATGTCGCAGGAGATGTATGTGAATCCGGAGATTTATTTGCAAGGGATAGACCTCTTCCAGATATTGAGGAAGGAGATATTTTAGGTATCTTAAACAGTGGAGCATATGGATTTACCATGGCTTCAAACTATAATTCAAGACCACTTCCTGCTGAGGTTTTAATTAAGGATGGTAATCCAACCTTAGTTCGTAAAGCTCAAACATTTGATGATCTATTTAGAAATCAAATTATCCCAGATTATTTACAATAATCGATTTGATTATAAATCCTTATATTTGAGGAGGTATTTATTATGGATTTAAAAGGTCTAAAATTTTCTAAAATGCATGGTATCGGTAATGATTTTGTAATTATTGATGAAAGTAAACAAACAGTTATTTCCGAATCAGATAAACCTGAAGCATGCAGATTCTTATGTGACAGACATTTCGGTGTAGGATCAGATGGAGTATTATTTGTCGAAACCTCAGATGTAGCAGACTTAGGATATAGAATGTTTAACCCAGACGGTTCCGAAGCTGAAATGTGTGGAAATGGTATTAGGTGTTTTGCAGATTTCGTATATCGTAAGAAAATATTGGAAACAGAATCAATGACTATTGAAACTAAAAGTGGTATTAAAACAGTTGATATTACCTTGGAAAACAACGAACCTAAATTCTTTAGAGTTAATATGGGTTTATCCACTTTTAACACCGATGAGGTTCCGATGAAATATGATAAAGAGGAATGTGTCGACGGTGAAATCGAAGTGGATGGCGAGAAGTTCAATATCACCGTTTTAAGTGTTGGAAACCCTCACGTTATAATATTTGTTGACGATGTTGACAGTGTGGATATTGATAGATTTGGTCCATTGTTCGAGTCCCACCATCTATTTCCAGAGAAGATTAATGTTCACTTTGTTGAGGCCATCTCAGAACATGAAGGTAAAATGAGAACCTGGGAACGTGGTGCTGGAGTAACTTTGGCATGTGGAACTGGTGCTACATCTACAGCTATTGCAGGTTACAAGTTAGGTGTTTTCAGTTCCGATGTTCTTCTACATTTACCTGGTGGAAACCTTAAATTCACCGTATATGATGATAATGGCCAGTTAGGTGCATTTATGGAAGGACCTGCTACTTTAGTATTTGACGGGGAAATCCAATAAATTCTAAATTCCATTTTCTATTTTTTCTTTTTTAGACTAATCTTGATTTATGTCACTTTTTTTAGTTATTTTTTTCTGATTTTTTATTTTTTATATGATATATTGATAAATAGTTAAATTTATTAATTAATTTAATTAGAAATATATTTAATAATTATACTTATTTTATAAATTATTACCTTATTATTATTGGAAAACATTGGAAATGGTGAATTTATGGTAAAAGTTTCAGTTATAATACCTATATATAATGTTGAGAACTATTTAGAAGAGTGTTTAGATAGTATTGTTAATCAGACCTTAAAGGATATAGAAATCATATGTGTTAATGACGGTTCCACAGATAATTCATTGGATATTATAAATAAATATGCAGCTAAAGATGATAGGATAACTGTAATTGATCAAGAAAACGGTGGTCATGCAGTAGCTACAAATAGGGGAATGGATTTAGCTAAAGGTAAATACCTTTATTTAATGGATTCCGATGATTTTGTTAAAACAGATGCCCTTGAAAAATCATATAAATTGGCTGAGGAGAAACAAGTTGATTTTGTACTTTTCCAAGCTATAAACTATGATGATGATAATGACATATACTATAAAACTGAAGATTATTCAATGAACAAAGTATATAATAAAGTTAAAGATAATGTATTCAGTTATAAGGATTTAGATGGGGATTTAAGTTTTGGCATAACTGTAACTCCATGGACTAAATTGTATAATAGGAAATTTGTTGAAGATTGTGGGGCAAGATTCCCTGAGGGACTCATTTTTGAGGATAATGTATTTTTCTGGGAAGTTTTCTTTGCTGCTAAAAAAATCTGTTTCTTAAAAGATCATTTGTTCTATAGAAGATGGCATGGTAATTCCTCAACCCGTGCAGGTGATCAACGATTCATGGATAGTTACAAAGTTGTTGACTTAGTAATTGATGTTTTTAAAGAAAACAACATGTTATATGGGGATTATGAAAGAAACTTATTTAACAAAGCTGTTAGAACAAATTATAACAGATTTAAAAGTATTCAGGAAGATTATAAACAGAGCTATTTAGATGGTATTAGGGAAACCTATAATTCTTGGATTAATAATAAAGTTTCCTATGACGAGATTGTAAGTTTCTTATACAGACGTAATAAATTTATATTTGATACTATATTGGAAAATGATAATCCAGTAGTTGTAAGATTATCTGTTGAGAACTTTGATTTAAAAAACACTAATAAAAAACTATTGTCCTCTAGAAGTTGGAAAATGACTGCTCCAATGAGAAGGTTCAGAAATCGTTTCAGATGATTTTATTCTTTCTAATTTTATTTATTTTTTTTTTAATATTTTTATTCTATTTTAATGTTTTATTAATGATTTAATGTGATATAATGGTTAAGATTTCTGTAATTATGCCTGTTTATAATGGTGAAAAATACCTTAATAATTCTATTTTAAGTTTATCTAAACAAAGTTTAAAAGATTTTGAGTTGATTTGTATTGATGACGGTTCTTCAGACAACTCTCTAGAAGTATTAAATGATCTATCTAAAAAATATGATTTTATAAGAATCCTCAAACAGGATAATCAAGGTTCTGGTAAAGCCAGAAACTATGGAATTGATGAGGCTTTAGGAGAATATATCGCTTTTTTAGATGCAGATGATTTTTTTGTTGATGAAAACGCATTGGAAGAAATGTATAATGCCGGTGTGGATTATGATGCAGATATGGTTGCAGGAAATCTTTGTTATGCTAAAGATAATAAGATATTAAGAAACCATAATCCAAATTATGACCGTGATTTCTATTATTATTGTTCAAAGCTAGAGAAGATTTCTCCAAAAGACTATGGTATTCCTTGGGCTTTTTATAAAAATATTTTCAAGAAAGACTTTATAAAAGAGAATAATATTTATTTTCCTGATTATAAAAGAGGTCAAGATCCTGTATTTCTTGCAGAAATTTTAACTAGTATTGATTTTATGGTAACTGTTCCTGTTTGTTTATATGCTTATAGTTATGATATTGGTGGAGGTTCTAGATATAAGAATGACACTCCTGAGAAGAGATTAGGTTATATTAAAAATTATTTTGATTGTTTTAACTTCTTTGATAATGCAGGTTTCTATGAATCTTCCTATAAATATAAGCAAAGATTAGTTGGTTTTATCACAACGATTGCAGATGAATATAAAAGGGAATACTGGAAAGTAATTCATAAAGTTTTTGAGGAGGATAATCCTAATTATTTTGAAAATCTTGATGCAGAAACTGCCTTTCTTCAATTATGCATAATAGATCCAAATTCTGATTACCTCTCTAAGGCAATTAATGATGTGGATAAAAACTTGTTTAAGATATATTTAAAGGATGGTAAGATTCCTGAAAGTATTATGGATAAGTATTCTGAAATCTTATCAAATAATAAAGAGGACAGTATAACATTAAGTAAGGATCTGTTTAATTTCTTTTCTAAAGAGATTAATGATTTAAAAAAGGAGAATAAAAGATTATTGTCTTCTAAAAGTTGGAGAATAACTGCTCCACTTAGAAAATTAAAACGTAAATTGTGATATAATGGTTAAAATCTCAGTTATTATGCCTGTTTATAATGGTGAGGATTTTCTAGAAAGATCATGTAAAAATCTATCTAAACAAACACTTGATGACTTTGAGCTAATATGTGTTGATGATGGTTCTAGTGATAATTCCCTGGAAGAATTGAAGAAACTATCAGATAAATATGATTTTATAAAAATATTTAGTCAGGATAATCAAGGTTCCGGTAAAGCCAGAAATTACGGAATCAGTAAAGCCCAGGGAGAATATATCGCTTTTTTAGATGCAGATGATATCTTCATTGATAAAGACGCATTAGAGAAAATGTATAATGCAGGTATAGAATATGATGCAGACATGGTTGCAGGAAATCTATTAAGAGTTGATAACCATGGTAAACTTTTAAAGAACTTTAATTATGTTGATGATAACTATGCATATTGCTCCAAGATTGAAAAGATTCGTCCAGAGGAATATGGTATTCCATGGGCTTTTTACAAGAATATCTATAGAAAAGACTTTTTAGATAGATATGATATTCGTTTTCCAGATTTAAAAAGAGGTCAAGATCCTGTATTTCTTGCCCATATATTAACTAAAATTGATTATATTGTTACGGTACCTGTTAATTTATATGGTTATAGTTTTGAAGCTGCAGGAGGACCAAATAAAAGGATTAATAATTACGAGAAAAAACATGATTATATGATGCATTATTATCAATGTTTTAAAATACTTGATGGTGATGGTAAATTCAACGATTCCTTAATAAAATATGCCGAATCCCTTTTCATATTTTTATCATTAGAAGATAATATACATGATAAAGACTTGTTTAAAGCTGTCCATGAGGTATTTGAAAAGGATAATCCTGAACTTTTTAATAACCATTTAGAAGAGATAGTATGCCTTCGTTTATCCCTTGCAGATATGTATGATTTCTATAGTTATGAAAACTCTATAGATAATATTGAAGAGAGCTTAATTAATTCTAGTTT
Organism: Methanobrevibacter boviskoreani JH1; assembly: GCF_000320505.1. Taxonomy (NCBI): domain Archaea; kingdom Methanobacteriati; phylum Methanobacteriota; class Methanobacteria; order Methanobacteriales; family Methanobacteriaceae; genus Methanobrevibacter; species Methanobrevibacter boviskoreani. The sequence goes on along the minus strand of NZ_BAGX02000020.1, from coordinate 203,367 downwards.
AAATGGTTCCATTCCAGATAAAATTCTAGATAAATACTCTGAATTTGTTGAGAATAATTCAAAAGAAGAGGACATGGTTTGTGTAAGTAAAAGTCTGATTAATAAAGCTATTCCTAATTTGGTTAATGAGAGGACAGGTAAACTAGAAGAGTTATTGTCCTCCAATAGTTGGAAGATGACGGCTCCAATTAGAAAGTTTAAAAACAGACTTAAAAAACAGTAATTATTTTTTTTAATTCTAGAATTTTTTTTATTATCTATTTTCTTTTAGTCATTTTATGTTATGGCTATTTTCTAAGATTCTAATCTAAACATATTTTTTTAAATCTATTTTTATTGTTTAAATTAAATAACCTGTGATTAAAGCAACCTCTTCAAAGAAGAAATGTTCACTAGCTGTTATCTCACATTTAAAACCTTCTTTTTCAAGAATGTCTAAGGTTTTTGGAATGTTTGATAATGATGACTGTATTAGCTGAACCTTTCCATTATCATTTAAATGATTTTTCACTTCATATAAGAATGGGTCAATAACTTTTCTTCCATCTGCTCCACCGTCGAATGCATAATTTAAATCATCATCGATAATATCATTTTCTTCGGTTGGTAGATATGGAGTATTAAATAAAATTACATCAAACTTTCTATTTTTCAATGGCTCAAACAGATTACCGAAAACAGTTTCAATGTTATCAATATTGTTTATTTCAAAATTCTCCTCAGCTAAGCTTAGGGCGTCTAAATTAATGTCTGTGACTGTGATCTGATTATCTGTTAGTTTGGATGCATACATGGCAACAGTTCCAGTTCCGGTTCCAATCTCCAATACGGTATCATTCTTATCAATTTCAAGATTGTCCGCTAAAAGGAAAGTATCCTCTGCTGGAATGTAGACCAGATCGCTTGTTTTTATTTGAAAATCTTCTGTTTTCATTTAACCACTTGATTTATTTTCTATTTTTAATATGTTTGCCGAAAACATAAGAACTATTACATAAAAAACATTAAATGAATGGTTCTTGTTTTGGGTAATGTTTTATTAAGAAATCGGATTTTGGCAGATTCCGTCCATATAGGAATTATATTGTGATTATAGAATGTCTTCTAATTCCTTGGTTAAATCTAGAATATCCTCAGGACTCAGATTAATTACTCTTTTTTCAAGTAAATCTTCTAGTCTTTCAGATTCAATAGACTTCAAATTGTTTTTTAGCTCTTTTTTATCTGAGTAACCTATTTCATGTCTAGAATTAATTAAAGAGTTTTCTGCTTTCTTGTTTTTATGCTGAAATAATGCTTTACATATCCTTGAATAATTTCTAAAGAGTTTCCCATCTTCTTTAAATCTGTCATTAGGAGTTAGTCTAACAACAGAGGAGTCTATTTTAGGTTTAGGCATAAAGCATTCTGAAGGAACATTCATTAGAAATTCCATATCTACCTTAAAATATAACATTGCAGATAGTCTTGAATAATTTTTACTTCCTACATTTGCAGTCATACGGTCTGCAAATTCCTTCTGATACATCAATATTCCTGATTTGAAAGGATATTCTAACAGTTTAAATGTTATTGGAGATGATATCTGATAGGGCAAATTGGATATGATCTTATCAAATTTTGGAAAATCTACCTTAAGGGCGTCTTCATTGATAATTTCAATATTGTCAATTGACTCTTCCATGGTCCTTTTTTGTAGAATATCTGCAACTTTTCTATCCTGTTCTATACAGATCAATCTCTTTGCTTTTTTAGCTATTTCCAGACTTAAAGTTCCTATGCCCGGTCCAATTTCAAGTATTGTCTCATCCGGGGATATATTTCCATATTCTATTATCTGATTTCTTTTATTTGCATCGATTAAAAAGTTCTGTCCCAGTTTATGGTTTAATCTAATATTATATTTATTTAGAACACTTTTAGTCTCAGCAGAAAGTGAGTAACCTTTACTCAATTCATCACCAACTTTATATTTAAGAATCTGTTCTACCTTCTTCTATGGTACCTTTTGTTTTTTCTTTTCTGTTCTCTATAATACTCCTTCATCCTTTCATTTGGAATTTGGGTAAACAGGTAATATTTCTTTTTACCTTTTTTTACAGTAGTGTTGTCCAGCTCTTGAAGGATTCTATTAGATATCATAGTAACCGGATCAGGTAGTGACGGGACTCTGTTTTTTAAATCCTCATAACTTTCAAATGGTTTTTCTTTTCTGGCATCAAGAATGGACCACATCATTTTCTTACCTATTCCAGGAATCAATTCCAGTTTATGGAGTCTTGTACTAAGTGATCCTGTTGTGTTAAAGAATTCAATGTATTTTTCCTCATTTTCCTCGACAATTTCCTTGACAACATATTCAAGTTCTATACGGCTTGTGGGGGTTAAGTTTTCATATTTAAGTTGTTTGACGGTTTTAATCTTATCTCTCTTACCAGGGCCAATGTATACCTTTTCATGTATTTCAATGTCTACATTCTCTTTGGGGATTAATTCAAGTAAAGTGAATTTTTCGGTTCCTATTGCCTGTGCGATTGGTTTTCTTTTATATCTAGTTTGATCTTTGTTTGTGTAACCTAAACTTAGATAATCTAGTATAATAGCATTTTCCTCTTTAACAAATAAGTGTTTGTTTTTATTTTGTGTTTTATCTGCCATCTAATCACTTCACTAAGTCATTTAATTATAATTATAAAATTGTTATAAACCTGGAAATATAATCTATAAGTGAATTATAATCTATTTTTTAATCTATAATAATTTTATTATTAAAATACTTTTAGATATTTTTCTAGATTATGAAAAAATTATCTATGAAAAAATAGTTAATGAATAAAAATAGTTGTAAATTAAGGATTCTGTTAAAATTAAACTTTATTAAAATTAGAAAAAAAAGATATTTAAAGTACTTAAATTAAAAGCCATAATTTTTTTAAAGATATAAAATTAAAGTAGTCTAAATCTTATTTAGACTATAAATACACTTGGATTATTGAATTATAATGTGTATTTTTCAACTATTTCAAGAATTTCTTCCATATCTTCTTTAGATAATGAAATTCTTTCTTTAGCAAAAATTAATCTCATATCATCTAAATCTTGAGGTAATAAATCAGCTATACGAACTGCATATTTCCTTTTAACTTTTCCTTCAAGTTCAGCTACTAATTTGTCGGTATCCTCTTCAGATAATTGGCTAAAAGTACTAACATGGTTTAATGTAACATTTTGTTCATAACTAAGGTCATGATTTTCACCAAATTTCTCAAGAATACTTTTTACTTTAGCTGCAGGTATAGGTTCTCTATTCACTGTATTTTTACCTATCATTGTATTCACTCTTGTAATTTTAAGTGGTCTGGTCTTACAATTAATTCTTTGTATTTGTTACCATCTTTTAATCCAAGTAAATAAGCACTACCTCTTTTTCCAATAACTTTAGCAGTTTTACCATGGAATCTGGAGTGTGGTTGTCCTCTGTGGATACTTGGGTCAATAATGATATGTACTAAATCTCCTTCATTGAAAGTTTGAAGTTTTTTAGTAATAGGGTTAGAACGACCAACACGTGGTTTTTTGGTTAATTTATTTCTTGATCTACTTTTAAATCCTCTTGATCTTTGCATTTTTATAACCTCGAATAATTATTCTAATAAAAAATTATATTGATTAGCCTATTAACTTAAAAATATATAATATTAATTTTTAGATTAAATCATTAGGATAAATCAATTTTATAATAAAAACATAGTTTTTTAGTATTTAATATATAAAATGGATAAATTTCATAAATTTTTATAAAATAATGATTTAATAATTTTGAAAATTTTTTCCATAAAATTAATAATGTTAATCTATTACTACAAAGTTATTAATATACTTTTAGTTTTTCGGCTATTTTTTCTATAAAAATAGGATTCTTGAAATTTTTTAATTTTTTTATAAATCTTCTAAAATCCTCTTAAATTTTTGTTTTCTTAAAATAAAGCCTATCGGTCTTGTTTAATTTTTTAATCTATAATAATATTTTAATATATTTTTTTTATAGTTAAATGGAATTAGGGGATTTCCTCACCTACTATTTTTTACTTACCTCAATAACATCTAGTTGCCTACAGACACACTGCTTATTTAAAAGACTGGTAACACTTGGATTACTTCTTCCATCATCTGATGAGATAAGTTCCTTAATATATAATCCCCCTTGGGTTTTAACTTTCATTTTAAATGATTTTGGGCCTATTATTTCAGTTTCAACACCTAAAACTCTCTTTTCTCTAACTTTATCGGCACGTCTTCTTAACACTCTCTGAGGGGTTTGCTGCTTAATCAAATCTAATGTTTTTAAAATCTCAAGTTCCCCTTCATCGATTTCATCATCACAGTCAACAATTGCCTCATATGCCTTATATGCATCTGGTGAGGAAAGCTTTATCTCTGCTTTCCTGTTTCTCTTTGAATACTTTAAATTGTTGTATTTTGTTTTACCTGCAGCATGTCTATTTGCCTCATCTTCCAGTTCTCTAAGGTCTATGTTTCTAATCTTAGGTTCCACAACCTCAATAACAAATGGTCTTCCGTCACCTAACATTAAAACATCAATGTCCTCTCTACCTGCACCATGGAATTTACAGGATCTTCCCTTGGTCTTTTCAAGTAAGACATCTGATAGCAATTCCTCAACGGATTCCGGATACATTTTACCTTGATAATTACAGTATTCACATCCCTTTCCATGGCACTTTCTGCATAACCATTTGGTCTGGGGAATGCCCCTTTTATATTTATTATAGGTTCCCTCTATAAAGATTGGATTTATTTGGATATAGACACTTAGATTGTCTTTTTTAAAGTTGATTTCAATGGTAATGTCATTATGTTTGAATTCGGCATCTTTATTGTAGATTAAACCAATTTCTTTCCCGATTATTCTATTGACTTCCTTCTTTATATTCTCAACCTTAAAGTCATATCTTTCTGAGATTTCATCGTCCTTATTTAGAATCTCTTTAGGAATCTTAGAACCTACTAAATAATTGTCAAATTCAAGGCCTATTGAATCAATTTTATCCTGTATCTTATTGAATAGTTCCTCATTAATCTTTTCAAATGTGTTCTGGCATATTGGACATATGTCATTGTTTTTAGGATTATCAAAAGAAAGTTCCTTTCTTATTTTAAGACCTCTCTCCTCATTGTCCTTTCCTTCAATCTTATCTGAAAACTTACGTCCTAGACAGTGATTACATATCTTGTTATCACTAAGTTCTATCAATCTTCTTGCAATATCTAATGTTTCATCTTCCATACTATCGACTGTTAAGGTTAATAAATAAAAAAATTTAAATTTTAACTGGGGATTATCTTCTCATTTGGTTCATGATACGGTTAATATTTCCGCCACCAAATCCTCCACGTTTACCAATACCTTTCATTGCTCTTTTACTATTGTTATAGTATTTCAAAAGTTCCTTAATGTCTTTTTCCTCAACACCGGAACCTCTTGCAATTCTTCTTGCCCTTGACTGTTTTATCATCTTAGGATTTTCCATCTCCTCCTGAGTCATTGAGGACATGATTATTTTAAATGTTTCAATCTTGTCCTCGGTCATCTTTGTAAATTCCTTAGGCACTTTATTTCCAAGTCCAGGTATCATGCTCATAACCTGTTGCATTGGCCCCATCTTATTCATCATATCGAATTGATTCCTCATGTCAACAAGTGTAAACTTACCACTCATCATATTGTTCATGGTTTTTTGAGCGACATCCTCATCGATGTTTTCCTCTGCCCTTTCAACAAGTGACTGAATATCTCCCATACCAAGTAATCTTGAGATAAACCTTTCCGGATCAAAGACTTCGAAATCATCAATCTTCTCACCGGTACCTATGAATTTAATAGGTGCACCGGTTTCCGCTACTGCAGACAGTGCTCCTCCCCCTTTACCTGAACCGTCTAATTTTGAGATGATTATGGAACCAATATCGGTAGCCTCGGAAAATGCCTTTGCCTGTTCTCCTGCAATCTGTCCAATAGTTCCGTCTACTACAAGTATGGATTCACTTGGATTAATAACATTGTCCAATTTGTTCATTTCCTCGATTAGATCGGATTCCTGTTTATGTCTACCTGCTGTATCGAATATTATGATTCTCTGGTTTTTAAATTTTTCAAGACCTTTTTTAGCTAAATCAAGAGCATCCTTGTTTTCAGGATCTCCGTATAAGGAAATATCTAATTCATCAGTCAATTGTCTTAATTGTTCATATGCCGCTGGTCTCCATGTATCTGTACATACAACAGCAGGGTTATATCCTTTTTTAATCAGATATTTACATAGTTTACCGATGGTGGTAGTTTTACCACTACCTTGTAATCCAAGAAATAGAATCTTAAAAGGTTTTTCAGTAATTTCTAGTTTTGCTGGTTCTGAACCACCTAATAAATTAACCATTTCCTCATAAATAATTGTAATGACATATTCTCTTGCAGTTATTCCTTTAGGAGGCTTTTCGTTTAAAGCTCTGTCTTCAATTCTCTTTGATAATTTAAAAACCAATTTAACGTTAACATCAGATTGAATTAATGCACGTTGTATATCTTTTACAACTTCTTTAACGGTTTTTTTATCAATAACAGACATTCCTGCTAATTTTTTTATACTGTTACTTAGGCTCTCTCCTAAATTTCCTAACATATCTATCAACAGCCTTTAAATTTTTAATTGAATTGTGTTTGTAATTGTTTTGACAATTATTAAATAGATTTAAAATATTGGTTTTTGTAAAATTTTAAAATATATTAAATATTAATAATATAGTAAGCAATATTATATTTTATTAAGTAAATATATAAAACTATAATTTTAATTAATAGTTTATAAATTTTTTTTGTAAATTTTATTTTAATTAACTATCTTTTAAAACAATTTTTAAAATTATATTTTTTAATTTAAATTAAAGAGGAAAATTATGCTTGAAGAATTAAAAGAATCATTAGTAAATGCACCTATTGTTAAAAAAGGAAATTACGATTATTTTGTTCACCCAATTAGTGATGGTGTTCCAACAATGAAACCTGAGGTTTTAAAGGAAATCTCAAAACTTATTGTTAAGAACTTTAATATTGATGTGGATAAAATTGTAGCTATCGAAGCTATGGGTATTCATTTGGCTACTGCTTTATCTTTAGAAACAGATATTCCTTTTGTCATTATTAGAAAAAGAAAATATGGTCTTGATGGAGAAAAAACCATACATAAAAAAACAGGATATGGCGAATCAACTTTATATGTAAATGATCTACATAAGGGTGATAGGATTCTATTGATTGATGATGTTGTAAGTACTGGCGGAACATTAATCAATACTATCGAGGCCCTTAAGGAAATAGGTGTGGATCTTGTTACCATTATTGCCGTTTTGGAAAAGGGTGAAGGTAAGAAGATTGTAGAAAGGGAAACAGGCTGTAAAGTTAATACCGTTGTAAAGATACATATTGAAAACGATAAAGTGGTTGTCGACGGCGTGGTTGGAGAGGATTACTAATCCTAAAGACTATTTAAATTCAATTATCTTTTTTTTTAAATTACAATTTTCTTGATTTTTATGTCATTGTATAATATGAATGTGGATAAGGTAATCAATCATATTAATAAAAAGGATTATAAAACGATTGGTTTACAATTTCCAGAAGGTTTGAAAACACAGGCTACCTCCATTGCAAAAAGAATTGAGGAAGAAACAGATGCGACAGTCATCATATCAGGTGATCCTTGTTTTGGATCATGTGATGTCTGTGATAAAAAGATGGAAGGTATGGTGGATATGATTGTTCACTATGCTCATACACCATTGCCTTTAAGATATAAGGTTCCTGTAATGTTCATTGAGGCTTATTCTAACGTTAAAATTAAAAAGGTTTTGGATAAAACATTAGAGTTATTGGATGATTCTAGTAAAATAGCACTTGCAACTACAACTCAACATCTTCATTTGATTAATGAAATCAGTGATTATTTGGAGGATAACGGTAAAGAGGTGGTGGTAGGTTCCTCCTCTAGAGGCACTACAAAGGGCCAAGTTCTAGGCTGTAATTTTTCATCCATTAAAAATCTCGATGCAGAGGTCTATCTTTTTATAGGTACTGGTAATTTTCATCCTGTAGGTATTCATCTGTTTACAAAGGCTCCAGTTATTGCAGCTGATCCTTATACTGGTGAGGTTAGGGAAATTTCCGATTATGCAGATAGGATTCTAAGAATCAGATTTGCAAGAATAACTAAAGCAAAAGCCGTAAACAAATGGGGTATTTTAGTATCTACTAAAGAAGGTCAATATAGAATGGCTTTGGCCAAAGAAATAAAGAAAAGCCTTGAGGATGAAGGAATGGAGGCTTACATTATTCTTGTAGATATGATTAGTCCTGAAATTCTTTTACCCTATATGGATCTAGGTGGATTTGTAGTAACTGCATGTCCTAGAATAGCAATTGATGACTCTGCAATGTATAAAAAACCGGTAATCACTCCTCAGGAATTGGAAATTGTTACAGATAAAAGAAAATGGGAAGACTATCAATTAGATGAGATATTATTTGATGAACGTTACAAAGAATAATATTTTTTAATATGAAATATATAAATAGTAATTAATTTTAAATATATTTATATTATAAAAAAATTATAAATAAGTATTTGATAAGCTTTATATTAAAAATTTAATAGTTTTTCATTTTTCCTATTTTTAGAGGTGTGTAAATGAAGGTGGAATCAGGAGATTTAGTAATGCCCGGCGATTTTTTAGGAATTGTAGAACAATATTTACCTGGTGAAGGAACATTTGATGATAATGGTACTATTAAATCTTCTATTTTTGGTAATGTAAATTTAGATTTGGTAAATAGACAGGTATCAGTCAGTCCACTTACAGGTAGTCCTATTGTCCTGGAAAAAGGAGACATGGTTTATGGGCAGATTACTGATGTTCGTAGTCAAAGGGCTTTAATTGATGTTCAGGGTAAATCTGGTGAGGATAGAGAATTAGCTTTACCTTATCTTGGTGCTATTCATATATCTCAAGTTAAAAATGATTATCTAGAGCGTTTAACTGATGCTTTTAGAATTGGGGATATCATAGAAGGTAAAGTATCTAGAATTACAGGTGAAAATATCGATTTAAATACTGAAGATGATGACTGTGGTGTTGTTAAGGCTATGTGTACTAGATGCCGCCAATTTTTAGAACCTACTAGTATGAAAGATGAATTAGTTTGCCCTAGATGTGGTAAAAAAGAGAAACGTAAAGTCTCTTCAAACTATCGTATTTAAGTTTTATTGTGTTATTTAGATTTAAATTATAATTATAATGGTTGATAAAATGGATATTGAAGTTTTAACTGATAAAAAATTAGAATTAGAAATTGTTCTTCATGGAGAGAAACATGCACTTTGTAATGCTTTAAGAAAAATTCTTATGGAAGATGATGATGTACAATATGCTGTATATGGTATTGACCATCCATTGATTGGTGAGCCAATAATGACTATCAAAACTAAGCAGAAAAAAGTTGCAAGAAACTCCCTTAAAAAAGCTGCTGAAACTTTAAAAGATCAAGCTGAAGAATTTAAATCTTTAGTAGAACAAATATAATCGTTTTTAATTTATTTTAGTTTTTTTTTTAAAAAAACTAAATTTTTTTAAATTATTCTTTTCTAGGCTATTTTGCTTTTTTTAAATTATTGGCTAGATATTGAATTATTTTAGAATAATCTTTTAATATTTATTTTTAATTTAGTAAATTTCTAATTAAGTTCTTAATTTTATTCCAATTTTATATTGAAATAAAAAAAAGTTTTAGGTGATTTAAATGTCTTATCATAAAAAGCCATCATTAACTGTTGATATTTTTATATATGATGATAAGAATAATTTTATACTCATCAAACGTAAAAATGATCCATATAAGGACTGCTGGGCTTTTCCTGGAGGTTTTGTAGAATATGGGGAAACAGTTGAAAATGCCGCAAGGCGTGAAGCTAAAGAAGAAACAAGTATTGATGTTGAATTAACTAAATTAGTTGGAGTCTATTCCGATCCCAATAGGGACCCTAGAGGTCATACAGTCACTGTTGTTTTCCTGGCAAAAGGTAATTTTGATGATAGAAAAGCAGATGACGATGCAGAGGATATTGATATTTTCTCATTTGAGGATTTAAAAAATATTGACTTGGCATTTGACCATGGGGAAATTATTAAGGATATCCATAAACTGGTTAATTAAAATGGTTGATAGATTAAATTTATATTGGTTTTAGTTTTCAATTAAATTTAAATCTATTTTTCTATTTTTTTTTAAAGAGTTTTAGGAATTTTTGATTCTATTTCAACTTTTTTTTTAAAATGAATGTTAAAACAAGTTTAAGAATATTTGATAAAATGCTTATTTTTTTTTAAAAAATCCTATAAATTTTATATAATAGTAAGTTAAATATAATTCATATTATATTAAAATAAATCTAATTAATGTTTTTAAATATTAATTTACAAATTACATTCTAAAAGTTTTTAATGTAATTTATTATTATAATCAATTATATTATTGGAGGTCTAAAATGGAATTCTGTCCAAATTGCGGTGCTATGTTACTTCCACAAGGTAACAAGGTCAAATGTAATAAATGTGGATATGAAAAAGATTTATCCAAATCAGAAACAGATGAATATGAGGTTTCTGAAAAAGTACAAGCTAAAGATAATGTTATTATGAAAGGGGAAGATATTGAGACCCTTCCGACTACTAAAGTTACTTGTCCAAATTGTGGTTTTACTAAGGCTTATTGGTGGTTACAACAAACACGTAGTGCTGATGAAGCTGAAACTAGATTCTTTAAATGTATGGAATGTAAACATGTTTGGAGAGAATATGATTAATTTTAATCATAGTGATGGAGAGTTATTATGAAAAAATCTAATAATGGATCAGATTATGAAGATTCTATTAAACATCTTCAAAATATTATGAAAGCTGTTAAGAAGACACCAGCAACTACAGAATCTATCTCTATTAAAGATGAATCTGTAGAGTATTCTTCCGAATCATCTGATAATGATGGTTCTAAAAAAGAAAACCAAAAAAAAGAATCTGTATCCAAAAGCATTTCCTCTAAATCAGATAGTTTAAAACCAACTGAGAATATTGAAAAGTCCGATTCTGCAGAAGACAAGAAATCTTCACTTGGAAATATTTTCAAAAAGGTTGATAAAATTTTAGATGAGGATTTAGATGAAGGTAAAAACGATAAAAAACTTACAGAATATTCCTCTAAAAATGATGAACCTACTGTACATATTCAAAAAACTTTAAATTATGAGAGTTTAAAAAATGCTAAGGATTTTGAACATGATTCCTCCTTTGCAGATGATGATAAGTTAAGTTTTGATAAATTAGAAATAGATGAAACAGAAGAATCAAAAATTAATAAATCTGATGAAGGGGCATCTTTCTCATTTGAAGACAATATTTTAAATAATGTTGATGATATTTTTGAAGACGATAATAAACCTTCTAAAAATGATAAAGAAGATATTAATATGAGTTTAAAGGAAAAATCAGATGAAAATGATTCGGTTGATTCTGAAGATAACTCTTCAAATTTTGAAGATATTGAAGATAATTCTGATAAGGAATTTTCTTTAAAATCTAAAACTTCTTCTTCTTTCTTATCTAAACTTCATCAATCATTTAAAGAAGTTGAAGAAGATAATGATAAAGATGAAGATAAAAACAAATCTAAAGATTTCAAGAAAGAATCTAAAACTGAAAATTCTATATTTGATGCAGATAGAGATAAGAATACCAAACCAGGAAAATCTGTTGAAGATAACCCGTCTGGCATAGGTATTAAAAAAGTTAACTTGAGTATAATTCCCATATTGGGAATTATTGTAGGTATTGTTACAATATCTTTAGGAATCTATCTTGTATTTGGCAGATCTGCAAGAGTTGTAGATAGTGTGGCTTCTGGAGAATATGTTGGTATGTCTATTCTCTTGTTTATAATTGGGGCTATCTGTTTTATATTTTCTTTAATACAGATTATTTCTGTTAAAACTCCATTCGATAACACTTTTGATGAAATGAGAAGTATTGATAGGGAAGATATCAATATGGATGATTTTCTAGATGAAATTACTGTTGATGATATCCCCGAGGGTAAAGAGACAGATAATGAAGATTTAGATGATGAAACTGAAATATCTGAAGAAAAATATGAACTAGAAGATAATGAAGACAATTATAATGTTACTAAAAAGTCTTTTGATTCTGATTATGTAAAAACAGATGCAGACGATTTTAAAATCACAGTCAACACCTCAGTTCATAATGAAGAGGATGATGATAAATAAAATCTTTAATGTTTTTATCTTTTTTTTAATTTTTCATCGGATTCTGATTTGCTCTTTTTTTTATTTTTAAGTTCTTTTTTTATTATGATTTTGATTTATTCTATTTTTTGTTTTTAAGTTCTCTTTTTATTGAGGCTTTGACTTTAATACTAAACCTGTTTTTTTCCTTTTTTAGCCGTTTTTTAAATCTTTTATATATTAGTAATTTTTATTAATTTTTTTTATAAATGGCATTGCATATTATAAATTTATAAGTAATGATAACAAAAAATATATAATAATATAATTTATTATAGATGTAATTTACTTATAAAGTTTATAATTATTTTAATTAAAAACTTTATTTGGGATGATGTTATGTTTAAAGCAGAGTTAAGTGACCCAAATATTTTAAAAACAAGTTTTGATGCTATTTCATCAATTGTTGATGAAGTACAATTACAAACTGATAGTGAAGGTGTCAGATTAAATGCTCTTGATAGAAGTCATATAACTTTTGTTCATTTAGAGCTTAAAGCAAGTTTATTTGATGAATTTATTTGCGATGAACCTGAAAAAATAAATGTTGACACCGAAGAATTGATGAAAGTTTTAAAACGTTCCAAATCTAACGATAGGGTAATTTTATCATTGGATGAAGGTAATCTTATTATTACCTTTGAAGGTGAAGCTAAAAGAACATTTAAAATACGCCTTATAGATATGGAATATGATGCTCCATCAGCACCACCATTAGAATATCCAACTAAATTTGATATTCCTTTTGCACTTTTAAAAGATTCTATTAATGATATTGATATTTTCTCTGATAAAATCATATTAATGGTTAATGAAGAGGTATTTAAAGCAGCAGCTGAAGGAGAATTCGGTGATGCTAATATTGAATATATACATGGTGAAAAAATAGATAATGAGGCTAAATCCATATTCTCTTTGGAAAAAATTAGGGAAATGCTTAAAGCAGATAAATTCTCAGATGTTGCTACTATTAAACTAGGTAATGATATGCCTTTAAGTCTTTCACTTAAAATGGTTTCTGAGGAAGGGGAACTTAGTTTCTTACTTGCTCCACGTATTGAATCCGATGAATAATCGGATTTTGAATCTTTATCTTTTAAACATATTTTTTAAACTTTATTTTCTTATTTCTGTGAGTGATTAATGTGGATAAATTTTTTCAAGAATTACGTAAAATCCAAAAAAAAGAACGGGGTAATAGTTCACTGGCTAAAGTGGATAATAATTTCTATAGTCTAATTTATTCCTATATTAATGATCTTATAGATAATGTTAGTGATGATCCTTTTTCAAATGTAAACTATCTTTTAAAGGATACTCAAAGAATTGCAACAGAAATCTGTGAAAGAAGGGAACATAAAATTGCCGAAGCGGCATTAATGAATATTCATAGGTCATATCATTTATTTAAAGGTAAACCTGAATTTGACTTATTGGATACTACCCCACTTAATCTAACTGATGAAGAGGAAAAATTGTACTATTCATTGATAGACGCATTTAAAAATCATAGAAATAACATTTCCTTAGATTCCTTCAATAAATCTAGTAAGAAAGAGGAATCCGCCACGGTTTTTAACCAGGATACTTCTAGAGAAAACTCTCATCAAATGGATGATTCAGATGATGAGGTTTTAAATAGGTTAAATGAAATCTCCAAGGGTAAAGTCTTAGAAAACGAGAAGAGGGAATCCGTTGAAAAACAGATAATTAATTCTAAAATTGAAAGGGCAAAAAAAAATAATGTTAACAATGCCCCTTTCAAGACTAACAAATCTTCTAATGAAAGGGAATCAGTAAACTCCTCCCGTGTAGTTACTAATCAGGATTCAAGTAATGTTGATGAATTAGATAACTTACAGGAATCTATCGATAATCAATTTGTAGATTTAAAGGAAGAGGATTTTTTGGATTCAAAAATAAAAAATAAACATCTGGTAGATAAAACTTTGGTTCTGGTTTTTAAAGATTTTAATCAGATAATTGGTGTTGATGAGAAGATTTATGGTCCATTTAAATCTCAGGATTTAGTTATTATGCCTAAAGCAAATGCTAATGTAATAGTAAGGTGTAGAAAAGGACGCATTATAGAAATCTAGCTAATTTTTATATTCCTTAGATTCTATTTTTTTAGTTAAGTTTAAATACTAATGTGATATATATAATAAATGTATCTATTATAAGATAATATGAATTACTTATTTTTTCTAAAAATAACTTCTTATTATATTGACTTATTCTTATAGATTATCTTGCTGGAGGGATACCTAATAAGTTCTTGTCTAGTTTGATATGAGTTATAGATACTATTGGCTAAAGGGATACTTAAATCGTTCCTGTTTAGTTGGTAATATTAAAAAGGTGATTATATGAAGATACCAAAAGAAAAAAGGACTTATTGTCCTTATTGTAAAAAACATACTATTCATGAAGTTCGTACTTCTAAAAAACGAAAAGCTAGTGAATTAAAATGGGGTCAAAGACAGTTCAGACGTGTAACTGCAGGATACAGAGGTTACCCAAGACCATTACCTAGTGGAAGTAAACCAGTTAAGAAATTAGACTTAAGATACAAATGTAAAGAATGTGGAAAATCTCACATTAGAAAAGCATTTAGAACTGGTAAACCTGAATTCGTAAGTCAATAGGTGTTTAATATGGCTAGCAAAGGAAGAGGAAATTTTTTAAGAGTCAAATGTTTAGATTGTGGAAATGAACAAATAGTTTTTGATCGTGCTGCATCTGATGTAAAATGTATTATCTGTGGTAAAACTATTGTTAAATCCCGTGGTTCCAAAGCTAAAATCATGGCTCATATCGATGAAGTTTTAAACTAATTATTTTAAATTTTTTTAATTTTTATTATTGCTATTTTTTATTTTTTATATATCCTAATAAAAATTAAGAACCTAATATTTTATATATGAAGGTGTTTTAATGGTAAGAAAAAACAGTAAATGGCCTAAAGAAGGTGAATTAATTGTTGCAACAGTTTACAAAGTTCTCCCTTATGGTTGTTTTGCTAAACTTGAAGAATATGTTGGAAAAGAGGCTTTCATCCATATTAGTGAAGTATCTTCTGGTTGGGTTAAAAACATCCGTGACCATGTTAGAGAAAATCAGAAAATTGTTGCACGTTGTATTAGAGTAAATCCTAAAAAAGGTCATATTGATGCTTCTTTAAAAAGAATCAGAGAAGATCAAAGAACCAAAAAGATTCAGCAATGGAAAATTGAACAAAAAGCTGAAAAATTCTTAGAATTATCTGCTAAATCATTAGGAAAAGATTTAAACACTGCTTATAAAGAAGTAGGTTATGACTTAATGGATATCTTTGGAGATATTTACGGGGCATTTGAAACTGCTGTTGATGAAGGTGCTACTGCTTTAACTGATGAAGGTATTAGTGAAGAGTGGGCAGAAGCAATCACCGAAGTTGCTAAAAGAAACATTACTCCTCCAGAGGTTCATATTAGTGGATATGTAGATATTCAAACCTTTGATTATAATGGTGTAGACATTGTAAAAGAGGCTTTACTCGCTGCGGAAAATAATGGCGATAATGATGGAGAGGTAATTAAAGTACAATGTGTAGGTGCTCCTAGATATCGTATTACTGTTACTTCAACCGATTATATCTTAGCTGAAAAAGAACTTCAAGCTGCTGCAGATAGAGCAATTGATATAATTGAGCAATCTGGTGGTAATGGAGAATTTTTAAGAGAATTAGATTAGTTAAATCTTATCTTTTTTTATTATTTTTTTTACGTGATTTTATAACTAAATTTTAATTCTATTTTTTGTGATATTATGAAAATGAAAATGCACAAGTGTAAATCATGTAATATTTATACCATACAAGATAAATGTCCTAAGTGTGGTGGAGAATTAAATGTTATTTATCCTCCAAAATATTCCATTGAAGACAAGTATGGTAAATATAGAAGGAAATTAAAAGAAGAATCTAAATGAGGTTAATCATGAAAAATACTCAAATTAAAGTTTTAGAAGAGGTTTCTTTAGATAATCCTATATTTATTGAAGCACTTCCAGGTATCGGTCATGTTGGTAAGTTAGCTGCTGATCATTTAATTGATGAGTTGAATGCCACTAAATTTGCGGAAATTTATTCTCCTTATTTCCCTCCTCAGGTTTTTATAGGTGAAAATGGAATTATCGAGAGTATGTCTAATGAATTATACTATCTAAAATCCCAAGGTGAAGATGAAAGAGATTTAATTGTTTTGGTAGGTAATTCTCAAGGTTTGTCTACAGAGGGCCAGTATTCCATATGTGGAGATATTCTTGACTTTATAGAACAGTTTGGCGTTAAGAACATTTTTACTTTAGGCGGACTTGCAACAGGTCAACCTGTAGAGGAGACTACAGTTTATGGTGCTGCTACCGATGAGGAGAAAATCGATATTTTAAAGGATGCAGGTATAGAAATCAGGTCTGTTGATGGTGGAATCATTGGAGCTTCAGGATTATTTTTAGGTTTAGGTCAACTTAGAGGAATGTCTGGTGCTTGTTTGATGGGTGAAACTCCAGGTTATTTTATAGATGCCGAAGCTGCAGAAGCATTATTAAATAAACTTTCTATTCTACTTAAAATAGAAGTAAACACCGATAAACTTGAAGAAAGGGCAGAAGAAACTAGACAAATGATTTCTAAAGCTCAACAAATGGAACAAGATATGATTAATCGTTCTATGCCAAAACAGGATAAAGATGATTTAAGATATATCGGTTAATTTTTTTATTATTTTTTTTAGTTTCTTACTTTTTTTTATTTCATTTTAATTAAATACTGAAACAGTCTATATTTTTTTAATTTCTTAATTTTTTATAATACTGGGGAATTCTTTATAATTTTTTAATTAAAAGGTATTACAGTGTTTTGTTTTATTTTTTAGCTATTCTTTAAATATGGAATTTGAATTTACTTTATGTATGATTATTTGTTTGATCTTTTTTTTTCAAAAGTTTAATATATTAAATTAAGCTAATCATTACTTATGTTAATTAATACTGATTTACATGTTCACAGTTGTTTTTCCATGGCAACATCTAAGGATATGTTAATAGAGAACATGGCTCCCAAAGCTAAGGAAAAAGGTCTTAATCTTGTTGGTACAGGGGATGCCTTCCATCCAAAATGGCTTGAAATGATTGAGGAAAATACGGAATATGTTGGCGATGGAATATACTCATATAGGGATTGTGATTTTATTCTAACTGTTGAGGTTGAGGCAGAAAAGAAAATACACCACCTGATTATACTTCCAAATATGGATACAGCCCGTGAACTTTCAGATAAATTGGTATCTAAGAATAAATATTCCGATGGAAGACCACGTACTAAAATGAGTGGCAGTGAAATTTTCGATATGGTTAGGGATTATGATTGTTTAATTGGCCCTGCCCATGCTTTCACACCCTGGACTGGAATGTATAAGTCTTATGATAGTATCTATGATTGTTACGGTGGAAAAGTTGATTTTGTAGAATTAGGTTTATCTGCAGATACAGATATGGCAGATACAGTTAAAGAATTAAAGGATTTTCCATTTTTATCAAACTCAGATGCACATTCACCATGGCCTCATAGATTAGGTCGAGAGTTTAATCAAATAGAGATGAAAGATATTTCATATTCCTCACTAAAATATGCAATAAAACATAACAGAATTAAAGCTAACTATGGTCTTGTTCCAAACTTAGGAAAATATCACATGACAGCATGTACAAACTGTCACAGTTTAGTGGATCCTTTAATAGCAAAGGAAAACAATATGAAATGTTTGGACTGTGGCGGAAGAGTTAAAAAAGGTGTAGACTATAGGATTAGTGAGATTAATGACTATGATTCACCTCATCATCCAGACTTTAGACCTCCATATGTCCATTTAATGCCTCTTGCAGAAATTATATCTAAGATTTATGATAAAGGGGTCACAACAAAAACAGTTCAAGGTAAATGGGAAAACCTTATAAATAAGTTTGGTCCTGAAATTGAGGTTTTAATTAATACTCCAATTGAGGATATTGAAAAGGTTGATTCAAAGATTTCAAATGGTATTTTGTCATTTAGAAATGGTACTGTACATATCACACCAGGTGGTGGTGGAAAATATGGTGAAATATCTTTCGATAAAGTGGAAAAACAGGAAAATACAGACTCAAAAAAGGTAGTTACATTGGATAATTTTGGTTGATTTTTAATATCTAGTGGTATTTATTTTAGATAACTTTTTTAAATAATTCAAGTTAAGGAAATTATATTTTAGATTATTTTTATTCAATTATATCAATTCCTCAGACTCTTCAATGAGTTTGAATATTTTATCATTATTTAATGAATAAAAGACCCTTTTATTTTCCTTTCTATTCTTTACAATATTGTGATGTCTTAATATTCTTAATTGATGTGAAATACTTGATTGGCTCATATCTAATAATATGGATAACTCACAGACACATAATTCTTTAATTTTCAATGCATTAATGATTCTAATTCTATTGTAATCCCCAAGCAATTTAAATATATTTGCTGTGTCTTCATAAGTCTTACAAGTTTTCATTTCCCTTGAAACTTCTTCAATAACATCTTCTCTTATACTTTTAATCTCACATATATCATTTGCCATAGTTTTATATTAAATTATATTTATTATAAAAGTTTCTAAGTTTAAAAGTTAAAAAATGAGAGCTATTTATAAAACGGACTTGGCGGGATTTGAACCCGCGATCTTTAGATTAGGAGTCTAACGCCCTATCCAGCTAGGCTACAAGCCCTTTTTTAATTAAATTTATGATTAAACAGTAAATTTTTTAGAGTAAGTAAAATTAATAAAAAAAGTATCTTTTATACGGACCGGCCGGGATTTGAACCCGGGATCTTCGGATTAGAAGTCCGACGCCCTATCCTACTAGGCTACCGGCCCATGTATATCAACATTAGAATATTAGTTTAAACTAATATATAAATATTACTATTTTTTAAGTAATATTACTAAATTCTAAATTTTTTAAAAAAAAAGATTATAATCAGTAAATGTTTTTACTGATTATTATGGTGTTTTTAAGCACCACCTCCACCTTCAATTTGATTTCCATCCTTATCATAAGTAATAAATCCAACTTTCTGGTCAAGGTAATTATATTTAGTTACAGTATAAGATCCATCGGAGTGATATGTGGTTAATTCATATGCAACTGCATGTATGTCGCCGTTATTTGATCCACCATTATCATTTGAGCCGCCGTTATCATTTGGAGTAATAGCATTGTTTCCACTGTCACCACTACCACTACTACTGCCACTACCATCGTAGTAACCAGCACCAGAACTGTCTCCTCCAGAATATTGTCCATCAGAACCACTGTTATCTGATGAGCCAGAGCCAGAATTATCTGTATTGGTACTTACGTTAGTAGAATTTCCAACACCAGATCCTCCGTTATCTGCACCAATTCCTTGGAGATTCTTGAATACTCCGTTATCTTCACTAGTTAATCCATAAGCAGTTACTCCTGCTGCAATACAAATAACAATAATAATTGAGATAATAATATTAGATTTTTCCACTCAACTCACCTCTATATTGTATAAGACTTGTTCTGTAAAAAATTTATAATTATAATTACTTATACTTATAAATCTTTTACAAAACTTTTATATAATATATATTACTTTTCTTATATGGTTTTTTTTATTTATAAAATTTTGTATATTTCATTTTATCTATTTTCTGTATTACTTTTTATCTAAAAATTCATAAAATTATTTTTCTATTTTATTAAAATAATTGTTTTATTCATTATATTGCGGATTTAAAGCTATATGCTTACTTTTTTTCTATTATTCAATATTTGTTTTCTATTTTAATTTTTTTAATGATTTTTTAAATTATGTATTATTTTTATATTTTTTTTAAATTCTATTGCATCTTTGTATAATTTTCGTTTTTCATTAATCTTTTACTATATAAATTTTTCGTTTTACTTTATTAAAAATCATTTATATATCATCTTTAATAAATTAATAACTGTCGTTGGTTTCTAATTTTTTAATATAAGAGGTGACACATTTGAGTGAAAAAATAGTTATATCACCTACTACCAGACAAGAAGGCCACGCAGAACTTGTCATGGAAGTGGATGATGAAGGAATTGTTACAAAGGGTAGATACTTTAGTATTACTCCTGTTAGAGGTTTAGAAAAGATGGTTGTAGGTAAGGCACCTGAAACTCCACCTGTTTTATGTCAAAGAATTTGTGGTGTTTGTCCTATACCTCATACCTTAGCATCTGTTGAAGCTATAGATGATTCATTAGATATTGAGGTTCCTAAAGCTGGAAAAATTATGAGAGAGGTAACTTTAGCAGCTCACTGTCTTGATAGTGCAGCTATTCACCATTTCTTAATCGCACCAGATTTTGTACCTGATAACTTATTTAAAACAGCTGTAGACAGTGTATCTAATATTAGGAAAAAAGCTCAATTTATTGTAGATACATTAGCAGGTGAAGGTATTCACCCATCTGATATTAGAGTAGGCGGAATGGCTAGAAATATTTCTCCATTAGCTAAAGAAAAAATAACAAAGATTGCTAAAGAATTAGTACCTGATGTTGAGAAACATGCTGAATTAATCGAAGGATTAGTTGCGGATAAAGGATTACCTAAAGATTTAGGTGTTGTTAAAAATAAACCATTTTCATCTAGTCCTTACTATGGTGACAGATCTTATTTTGACTTTGATAAATTCAGTGAAATTATGCCTGAACAATGGTATGATGATCCGGAAATAGGTAAAAGGGCTTGTTCTACTATTCCTTTATGGGAAGGTAAACCTATTGAAACTGGACCTAGAGCTAGAATGGAAATGTATCATGGATTTAAAGATAAAGGTGTAGTTGCTCAACATGTTGCAAGAGCTGAAGAAATGAAACTTAATGCTGCAAGAATTGTGGAATTAGTTGATCAATTAGATACTTCCGCTCCTGTTAGAGCTGACTTTGACCCTAGAGGTACCAATAAATTAGGTTTAGGTGTAATTGAAGCACCTAGAGGAACTGATGTTCATATGGCTCAAATTAAAGACGGTAGGGTTCAATATTATTCATGTTTAGTACCAACTACCTGGAATATCCCAATTATGGGTCCTGCTACTGAAGGTTTCCACCATGAATATGGACCTCATGTAATTAGAGCTTATGATCCATGTTTATCATGTGCTACTCATGTAATGGTAGTGGATGACGATGATAAAAGTGTTCTCAAAAGTGAGATGGTAAATTTATAGGGGAATTTAAATGGCATATGATGTAGAAAATTTAGTTGTTGGCTGTGGAAATGTATTGTTCCAGGACGATGGTTTTGGACCATATGTAATTAAAACAATCAAAGAAAAATATTTCAAAGATAAAGACTTTCCTGAAGAAGTTGACTTTATTGATGCAGGTACTAGCGCAACTTACTATGTTTTTTCACTACCTAGTGAAAAATGGAAAAAGTTAGTAATTGTTGATGTAGTTGATTTTAATGCTGAACCAGGTACCTTAAGATTTTTCTCACCTTTTGAGATGCCTAAAGGTAAATATGAAAATGCTCATAATTGGGCTGTTGAAGAACCATTACAAGATTTGGCAAATCAAGGAATTGATGTTGTAATAGTAGGTTGCCAACCAAAAGAAATTTCTGCACCAGATATAGTAATGGGCTTAACTGAGCCTGTTGAAAACGCTATTCCTAAAGCCATTGATATGATTTTTAAAGAGATAGGGGTTAATTAAATGTTTGATAAATTAAAAAAATCTTTTGGTAAAAAAGAAACTAAACCTGTTGAATCTGAGGTTAAATACGAGGAAGGTCAAGTTTCTATAAAACCTACTAATAAACCTAAAATCGGATACATCCACTTAAGTGGTTGTACCGGTGATGCAATGTCTTTAACTGAAAACTATGATATTTTATCAACCTTACTTTCTGATATGGTAGATATTGTATATGGTCAAACTTTAGTAGATAAATGGATTCATGGTACTTATGCAGAGGAAATGCCTCATATGGACTTATGTCTTATTGAAGGTTCTGTATGTTTACAAGATGAACACAGTTTAAATGAAGTTCAAGAAGCTAGAAAACATTCTGATTTAATATGTGCTTTCGGTTCCTGTGCTATGACTGGTTGTTTCACTAGATTTGCTCATGGTGGTCAACAAGCACAACCTAAACACGAGTCATTTGTACCTGTAAGTGATTTGGTAAAAGTAGATCTTGCTCTTCCTGGTTGTCCTGTTTCTCCGGAAATGATTGCTAAAGCTGTTGTTGCTTTAATTAATAGTGATATGGATTATTTACAACCTGCACTTAACCTTGCTTCATGTAATTTAGCATGTGGTTGTGATGTAAAAACTAACATTACTAATAAATCATTATGTACCGGATGTGGAACTTGTGCATTAGCTTGTCCAACTAGAGCAATGACTATGGTTGAAGGTAGACCTGAATGTAATAAGGATAGATGTATTAAATGTGGTTCATGTTATGTACATTGTCCTAGATCTTGGTTCCCATATGAAAGGATTCAAAAAGAATTTGACTTATAGGAGGATTTAGTATGGAATTTGGTCAAGAATTTGGAAAATATAAACAAGTTGTTTGTGCAAGAGCTACCGATAAAAAAATTCAAGATGTTGCTCAAGATGGTGGAATTGTAACTGCTTTATTCTCCTATGCATTAGACGAAGGTATTATTGAAGGAGCAGTTGTCGCTGGACCTAGTGATGAACCTTGGGTACCTAAACCAGTAGTTGCTACTACTACCGATGAGCTTATTGCTGCAGCTGGAACTAAATATACTCATTCACCTAATGTTTGGGCGTTAAAAGAAGCTGTAAGACAAGCAGGTATTGAAAAAGTCGGTACTGTAGGAACTCCATGTCAAATCATGGGTATTAGAAAAATGCAAGTATATCCATTCTCAACAAGATTCGTTGCAGATAAACTTAAATTATTAATCGGTATTTTCTGTATGGAAAACTTCCCTATGGCTTCAATTGAAACTTTCACTGCTGAAAAAATGGGATTAGACATTAATGATATTACTAAAATGGATATTGGTAAAGGTAAATTCTTTGCAGAAACGGCTGATGACAATCACGGAATTTCTTTAAAAGAAACACATGGATATGAACAAGCAGGATGTAATGTCTGTCCTGATTATGTAGCAGAATTTGCTGATGTTGCTACTGGATCTGTTGGTTCTCCAGATGGTTGGTCTACTGTATTTACAAGAACCGATGATGGTGAATCTATTTTCAATGCTGCTGTAAGTGCAGGCCTTATTGAAACTAAGGAATTTGATGATTCTGTAAAACCAGGTTTAGGTTTACTCAGTAAATTAGCTAAAGGTAAAAAAGATAAAAATAAGAAAGAAGCTGAAAATAGGATGAAGATGGGACTTCCTGTTCCATTTGATAAATACTATGAATATTAAACTTCTTTATTTTTTCTTTTCTTTTTTTTATTTTGTATTAGCAATTACTTTTTTTAGATCGTTTTCATATTTTCAAATTTAATTGATTTTAATAAATGTAATTTATTATTTTTATTCTAATCTGTTCTTAAACCCTTTTATTAATATTGCATTGTTTTGAGGATTTCTTCTAATTTTTAATGGTAGTATTTTAGCTATTTTTCTTATTTAAAATGAATCCTATTTTGTTTTTAAAAAATACTCTTTATTTTTTATTACTTTTCTTTTAAAAATTTTTATAACTTTGATTTAATTAAATAAAGATTATTTATTATTTTATTTACTTAATATACTTTTATTTATTTCTTATTTTTTGTACAACAATTAATTATTATTTTATTTTATATTTAAAATTTTTTTATTTCTATATATATTAATTTACATATAATTATTCATTTAATACTTATTTTAACTTATTTTCATTTTTATTTTTCTATTTAAAGCTATTTTAACTGTTTTTTTAAAATTATTTAATTCATATTTTATGAACTATTCAATTTAAATTTAATTTTTTAATTGTAGTTTTTTAGTTTATTTATTTATAATAATATTATTTTTTCTTATTGATTTTTAGAAAATTCTTATAAATTCTTTTTGATTTTTAATTATCTAATTTTAGACTAATTTTTTATTTTGTTCTTATTTATTGAAACTAAGCTTGATGTTAGTTACAAATTTTTCATTTTTGATTAGTTTATATATTAGTTCTTACAATTTTTAATTGTAAAATAGATATAACAAAGGATATCATAGAAGTTTGTAAAAATTTTTAATTGTAATGGTTGTAGTTAATATAATTCTTATAAACTTAAGTCATATCACTTATATTTATGGGAATATTTTAGTATGCTATTGATTAGTTAATTTTTTTACATTTTTTCATGCTCTATTGTTTATTATTTTGATTTTTAAGTACCACTTAATAATTTTCAATTTATACCTTTTTTATATTTTTATTTTTACATGTGGATAAAATAATTCTTAAGAATTTAACCACCATAAACACGTTACTTAAATTTCGGAGGAAAAAATATGGATAAAACATTGTTCTGTGTACCTAGAAAAATTTTCGTAGGTCAAGGTGCATTAGAAAATTTAAAAGATTTAGAAGGTAAAAAGGCTTTTGTAGTAATTGGTGGAGGATCCTTAAAACGTGCTGGTTTCCTGGATAAAGTCATGGACTATCTTAAAGAGGCAGGCATGGAAACAAAATTATTCGAAGGAGTAGAATCAGACCCTTCTGTTACCACTGTCATGGAAGGAGCAAAACAAATGCGTGAATTTGAACCAGATTGGATTGTAGCAATGGGTGGAGGTTCCCCTATTGATGCAGCTAAAGGTATGTGGATTTTCTATGAATATCCTGATTTAACCTTTGAAGAGGCATGTGTTCCATTTGGTTTACCTAAAATGAGACAAAAAGCTCATTTCTGCGCTATTGGTTCTACAAGTGGTACTGGTACTGAGGTAACTGCATTCTCAGTTATAACTGATTATGATACCGGTATTAAATGGCCTATTGCTGATTTTGAAGTAACTCCAGATGTGGCTATTGTAGATCCACAGTTACCAGCAAGTATGCCACCTAAATTAGTAGCACATACTGGAATGGATGCTTTAACTCATGCTATTGAAGCATATACCGCTTCAACCCATCAACCATTTGCAGATGCTATGGCTTTAGATGCGATTCACATGATTTTGAATAATCTAAAACAGTCCTATGACGGAAATCAAGATGCGAGGGAAATGATGCATTATGCTCAGGCTGAAGCTGGAATTGCATTTTCTAATGGATTATTAGGTATTGTCCATTCTATGGCTCATAAAACTGGAGCTGCATTCTCTGGAAGACATATTCCTCATGGTGAAGCTAATGCTATGTATCTACCATATGCTACTAGATTTAATGCTAGGAAAGATCCTTCAAGATATGCTGCTATTGGCCGTTATCTTGGATGGGAAGGTACTGATGAGGAATTGGTTGAAAAACTATGTAATACTGTTGCAGACTTTAATAAATACTTAGGTATACCTCATGATCTTAAAGAGTGGGGTGTAGATGAAGATGAATTTAATGCAAAAGTCAAGGAAATTTCTAAAAATGCTATGACTGATGCATGTACTGCTGCAAACCCAAGAGAAATGACTGCAGAATTGTTTGAAAAACTTTTACACAATATATACTATGGTATAGATGAGATTGATTTCTAGATAAAAAATAAATGAGATAAAGAGGTAATAATATGGAAAAGATTCCTAATAACCCTGCACAGGAAAAGTATCAATTATATATAAATGGACAATGGAAAGATGCATCAGACGGCTCAACCTTTGAAACTTTTTGTCCTGCAAATGGTGAAAAACTAGCTACATGTGCTGAAGCTACTAACGCAGATGTGGATGAGGCAGTTGATGCTGCTAATGCCGCATTTCCAGATTGGAAAGCTGTTGAACCTATTGAAAGAGAAGAAATTCTACTTAAGGTTGCAGATATTATTGACGACAATGCTGATAAATTAGCTATGATTGAAACACTTGATAATGGTAAGCCAATTAGGGAGAATATGGCTATAGACATGCCATTTTCATCAGATCACTTCCGTTACTTTGCTGGTGCTGTACGTGCTGAGGAAGGTTCTGCAACAATGTTGGACAATAATACCTTAAGCTTAATCTTAAGGGAACCAATAGGTGTAGTTGGTCAAATTGTTCCTTGGAACTTCCCATTCTTAATGGCTGCTTGGAAATTAGCTCCAGTGCTTGCTGCAGGATGTTGTACTGTATTCCACCCATCAAGTTCCACTCCTTTAAGTGTACTCGAATTTGCTAAAATGACTGAAAAAGTTATTCCTAAAGGTGTATTTAATGTTATTACTGGTAAAGGTTCAAAATCAGGTCAATACATGTTAGAACATCCAGGATTCAGAAAATTAGCATTTACCGGTTCCACTGAAATAGGTTGTAATGTAGCAAACTGTGCTGCATCAAGATTAATTCCATCAACCTTAGAATTAGGAGGTAAATCTGCTAACATTTACTTTGATGATTGTAAATGGGATATGGCAATGGACGGTTTACAATTAGGTATTTTATTTAACCAGGGTCAAGTATGTTGTGCAGGTTCCCGTGTATTTGTCCAAGAAGATATTTACGATAAGTTTGTTAAGGAAGCTGTAGATCAATTTGGTAAAATAAATGTAAATATGCCATGGTTAGAGGATACACAGATGGGTTCTCAGATTAATGAGAGGCAAGTTGAAAAAATTGAAAAATGTGTTCAAGATGGTGTAAAAGAAGGTGCAACAATTGCTGTTGGTGGTGAAAGATTTAAAGAGGGACCACTTTCAGAAGGTAGTTTCTTTAAACCTACATTATTAACCAATGTTACTAATGATATGAAAGTAGCACAAGAGGAAATTTTTGGACCTGTAGCTGTTGTCATTCCATTTAAAGATGAAGAAGATGTAATTGAAATGGCTAATGACAGTTCATATGGTTTAGGTGGTGCTGTTTGGACTAGGGATATTAACCGTGCTATCCGTGTATGTAATGCTATTGAAACAGGTCGTATGTGGGTAAACACTTATAATTCAATTCCTGCTGGTGCTCCATTTGGTGGTTATAAACAATCAGGTATTGGTCGTGAAACTCATAAGGTTATATTGGAACATTATACACAGATGAAAAATATAATGATTAATCTATCTGAGCAACCAAGTGGTTTCTATCCAAAGAAATAGAAAAGGTTGATTATTGAATATTATTTCAATAATCTTCATCTTTTAATTTCTAATATTATTTTTTATTTTCATTTGATGGTTAAAATGATAAACAAGGATTATGAGAAAAATCTTGATATTAAATTTGTGAATAGTTTTTCATATGAAACATTATTTATGGATATATTTAGATCTATTCGCTGGGCTAATGGTGTTTATTGTCCTAGATGTAAATCTTTTAATGTAAATAAAAAAGGATTTATTGATAAGGGATATCCTCAGGGTAAAATACGCAAATTTAAATGTAATGACTGTGATCATGCATTCAATGATTTTAGTGGAACTTTCTTTGAAAATTCTAAAATGCCGATAAGTGTTTTAAGTTATATTATTTTCAATATGTATGTCATGTCAGTTGCAGATATTGCAGAGCAAACAGGATATAGTCGAAATACTATCTATAATGTCATTAAAAAAATCAATAAATATATTCATAGAAGTGATTTTGAAAGATTAGTAAAGGATGATGACGGATTTTTCAGATTGAATGGAAATAAATTTCAAGTAAATGGAGGTAATTCTAATGATCATTAGTATTATTGGTGGTACTGGACCTCAAGGTTTAGGTATTGCTAAGCGTTTGGCTATTGCTGGTGAATCTGTAATTGTTGGTTCACGTAAAGAAGAAAAGGCAGTAAAGGTTGTCGGAGAAACAATTGATGAATTAAAAGATTATGATGTTGATATTAAAGGTTTGGCTAATGAGGATGCTGCAAAAGAAGGGGATATTCTTATTATGACAGTACCTTTACAAGCTCAAAGTGCAACATTAAAAACTATCAAACCTTTTGTTAAAGGAAAGATCTTTTTAGATGCAACGGTTCCATTAGAAACAGCTATTGGAGGTAAAGTTTCAAGGGTTCTTAAATTGCCTGAAGGATCTGCTGCAGAGAGAACGGCTTCAATATTGGAAGGTGAAGATGTTAAAGTCATTGCTGCTTTTAATAATATAAGTAATAGTTTACTTTTAAATATTCCTGAACCAATTGACTGTGATTGCATTATTGCAGGTGATAATCAAGAGGCTAAAGACACTGCAAAAGAGTTGATTGAGAAGATACCGGGTATTAAAGTAATCGATGCAGGGGCTCTTGAAAAGGCACAATTGATAGAGGTAGTTACACCTTTACTCATTGGTTTAAATATTAAATATAAATCTAAATACGGAGGTTTTCGTTTAACAGGTTTTGACTTCTAAATTATTCTCACCAAATGTTTACATCTCTTTAATGATCTAATGAATTAAGCTAATTATTAGCTTTATTCATTATTTCATTGATTATCTAATAATAAAGTCAAAAACATTATATAATTAAAATTTAATCATCATCGAGGTACTGGTATTATTTAAGGTGGTTTTTTATGATTTTAGGTTTTTTAGGTTGTGGAAATATTTCATCAGTTATAGTAAATTACCTTATCCATTCTCATTTAGATATTCAGCCAAAATATTTTTTTGATAAATTTACGGATAAGTCTAAGAGTTTATCCTCCTTAGTTAATGGGGTTGTTGTTAAAGATTTCAATCGGATGTTAAACAAAGTTGATATTGTCTTTGAGGCAGCATCACCTTCAGCTATTAAAGAATATGGGTTGAATATTGTAAACAGTGGTAAATCTTTGATTATAATGAGTGTTGGTTCATTAATGGATAAAAATTTTAGAGAGGATTTAATTCAAGTTGCAGAAAAGAAAAACGTTAAAATATATGTTCCTTCTGGTGCAGTTATAGGTTTAGATGGAATTAAATCTGCTTCAATTGGTAATTTATATTCTGTATCCTTGATTACTAGAAAACCACCAAAAGCTTTAAATCAAAATGAAAATATTGAAAAAGTTGTTTTTGAAGGTAAAGCTTCAGAAGCTATTAAAAAATTTCCATTAAATATGAATGTTGCAGTCTCTTTAAGTTTGGTAGCTAATAAGGATATTGATGTTAAAATTATAAGTGATCCTTCTATAAGTCAAAATATTCATCAAATAGATGTAAAAGGAGATTTTGGTCAATTTTCTACTAGAATTTCTAATTCACCTTGTAGATCTAATCCTAAAACTAGTTTACTTGCAGCATATTCAGCAATTAATTTATTTGAAAAGTTAGATAAAAATTTATATATTGGTGTTTAGTTAAAAAGTAGGGATTTTAAATTAATATTAATTTAAAAAAGGTGTTCTATTGGGTTTGAATTTTTAGTGCCCTAATTTTTAAACTCAATAGATATGGGTTTATAAAATTTTATTGGATATTTTCCATTATTCCTTAGGTATTCAATAAATTTTATAATATGGGTTGTAAGAGTTGTTTAACTCAAAAAATAAGAAGTTAATTATTTGGTTTCTATAAATTAAATAATGTCGCTTCAAAACACGGAATTAAAGTTAGATATAACTTTAATTTAAAAAAATAAAGCCATAAAGTAAGTATGTGTCTTCCATTAATTTATTTGTTGGTTCTTAAATTTTTGGAAGTAATATACACTTTTTAGGTCATTGGAGTTACTAAAATTCTTCCTTTTTTTAATAACTTCAATTTTAGTTGGTGGTTGAAGTTAAATAAGTACTCCTAATGACCTAATTTTTTTAATAAAAAACTTCTTTTAAAATAAAAATATCTTTAGCCAAAATCATAAGCTTTTATTAAAAAAATTATAATATTTTACTATATTTAAGTAGAAAGGATTCAATTTTGACTAAATTTGGATTAATACTCAGAACTTATTATACTAATTATAATTTGCAATGTACAGCTATCCAAATACTGGAGTATTCAAATGCCCATCCCATTATTATAATGTTGTAACTGTACAGCCATCTTCCTCAACAATAATGGTATGTTCCTTTTGTGAAACCCATCCTCCGGTTTTTTCTTTTAATGGATGGTATGGGTAAATTGCCATAGCCCTTGATAAGTTTCTCATTGATGCATGTAATCTGTTTCTATTAAATTCTTTTGTTAACCATCTACCTGAGAATGGTAAATCTCTATGATTGTTTTCAATGTATTTTAAAACTTTTTGATCGTGTTTCATTCTAAATGGTCTGTCTTTCATAAATGAGAATATATAGGCACCTGGCATATCATCTACAATTCCAATACCTTCAGTTGCAAATGGTTCTATTGCAACTACCTGTCCCTCTTCTAGCTTGGTTGTACTTCCATTATTAAAATTAGGTACTGAAAGTCCTGCATGTAAATTCCATTGCTCTAGGCTATGTCCGGTTAAATTACTAACGGGATTTAACTCATATTCATGTATTGCATCTTCAATTGCCTGCCCAATCTCTCCAAGTGTTACACCAGCTCTAACGGTACTGATAGCTGCTTCAAGAGCACTAGCAGATGCATCAATAATTCTTTGATTTTTTTCTAATGTTTCCTCATCAAATACCTCTTCCAAATTGTCTCCAGGAGCCATAACAGTGACTGCTGTATCTGAAATATATCCATTAACCTCTGCTCCTAAATCTAATTTTACTAAATCCCCTGTGACAATCTTGTTTTTATCTCCAAAAGGAGATGTATAATGTGCTGTAACTTCATTTATACTAACGTTACATGGGAATGAAATGCCCGCTCCTGTTTTTAGGATTTCATTTTCTACAAATTCCACTAAGTCAATAATGGGAGTTCCATTCTTAATAAGTTTTACAGCTCTATTTCTTACATCAGAAGCTATTTTTCCTGCTTCAATATATGAATTTAACTCGTCAGATTCCATCATTAATATTTATCCTCCTGATTTTAATTTAAATAGTAATTGTTATGAATTTAGTTTGTTTGTTTAATTATTTAAATACTATTTTCATAATTTTTATATAGTTTTAATTATATACTATGATTATAGTTAAATATTTTTATTACTGATAGTGGAGGAACAAAAATGGAGAGTTTGGTTATACCAAATCAGATTTTTATATTAATTTTAGTTTTAATCTTTGCTATTCTTATAATCATTGTTGTCTTCCAATGGAGAAAAGTTAAACAATCCCAGAATTCTATTAAAATGATAGAAAAGGAGATTGAACTTAAAAAGATGTCTATGGTTGAAAAAGACTTAGAATCTAAAAGATTAATGGAAAACCCAATCCCATTACCTAAGGAACAACAAGAGGCTCTTTCAGCTATTAGACAATCTACTTCAGAATTAATGAATGATGTAGGTTATAAGCATACTGAAATCAATGAAAGATTAGCTCGTCTTGAAGCTCAAACTGAGCAAAAAAAATTAGAAAAAATGCTCAAAGATATTGAAGAAAAAGAAAAAAGACTTCAAAAACAATAAAGGGGATTTAAATGGGTATTGTTGAAATTGTAGCAATAATTATTCTTTTAATTGCCATAGCAGTTTTAGTATATTACTTTGTTTTAAATAATTCCGAATCATTTAATGGTTTTAATTTAAAAGTTCCTACTGAAGAAGAAGAGATGCCTAGTTCTTCTGAACATTATAATATTCGATTTGAAGATGATGAAAATACCGCAAACGCTAAAGAGAGGTCATCTACTAATTATACAGAGAAATTTAGAGATAAGATCAATGAATATGATATGTCAAGTTTTAGTACCGATGCATTTTCTCAGAAAATTGACCAATTCTTGGATGAAAAAAGTGATCAATTGATTGAAGATTGGTCCCTTGCTACTCAAAATGATTTGGATTCTTTAGAAAGAAGATGGGCTTCTGCAAATGAATCAATTGAAGATTTAGA
Source organism: Methanobrevibacter boviskoreani JH1 (assembly GCF_000320505.1). Classification (NCBI taxonomy): domain Archaea; kingdom Methanobacteriati; phylum Methanobacteriota; class Methanobacteria; order Methanobacteriales; family Methanobacteriaceae; genus Methanobrevibacter; species Methanobrevibacter boviskoreani. The sequence continues at coordinate 170,901 of NZ_BAGX02000020.1, read as the reverse complement.
AAAAAGATTTAATGAGTATTCAGATTTTACTAATGAAAGATTGGATTCTTTAGATGAAAGAATTAAAGCTCTTGAAGATGATGAGTCTCTTAGTGAAGGGGAATCTGGGGATTAATATTTGAAATATTGTAATTTGCATGTTTTATTTATATTGAAATCTCTTAAAACATTTTTTGGGATTTTTCATTTCTATTTTTTTTAAACATTATATTTTATTTTTTTAAAAAATATATTATTTATTAATTTAAACCGTATTTTTACAAAACATTTATATAGTATGAAAACATAAATTGTTATGTATCATTTTATATACATTAGTTTTTAATAATTTTTTATATAGCAGGGTGGGGTAGTCTGGTGATCCCGCGGGGCTCATAACCCCGAGAGCCCTAGTTCAAATCTAGGCCCTGCTACTTTTTTATTTGGCTATTTTTTAATTTAATATTTTTATATTTAGTTTTATATGATTATAGCAAGCTAAAGACAGTTACTGGTTATTATAACTAAGGAAACTCCATCCATCATTACAGAACTATAATGTATTAAAAGCATATACTGAGAAGTATGACACTGGAGCAGAAACGATACGTCTTTTAATGAATGACGATGATGTTAAACTGATGGACATTAAAAGGATACGGTGAAACGGCTATTCTATAGGGTGCAAGAATAAAGATGCCAATGACTACTGTAAGAGGCAAGGTAATTCGCTAAGATGAATACTGTTAAACAGAAGGTGGGTTACTCTTAGCAGGCTATAATCATATTATTATTCAATACTTTTTTTAGGTTAATTATATATTTAAGAAATTACTAATAGACTATTAAATTTATTTTTTAATATGGGGACATAATATGGCGGTAAAAGTTAAAGATTTCCTTTTTTTACAAAGTTCTTTATTTGTTTATGCAATATGTGCGTTATGTGAGAAATTTGTTTCCAGATTGCCTCCAATGTCAACTAACTTTATTTTGGGATACATTTTTGTTGTTGGATTATTAGGGGTTTATGCCCTATTATGGCAACAAATTTTAAAAAGAATTGATTTGAATATTGCTTTTTCAAATAAGGCTGTAACTGTTATTTGGGGTTTTATTTTAGGATTTTTGGTTTTAGGTGAAACCATCAGTATAAAAATGGTTATCGGTGCAATATTTGTAATTACTGGAATAGTTTTATTGGTGGTGAATGAAGAATGAACCCATTTATCTTTTTATTCTTGTTTTCAGTATTTATAGCATCTTGTTCTCAGATACTTCTTAAAAAAAGTGCGATGAGAAAACATGAATCATTTATTAAGGAATACTTAAATCCATATGTAATTACTGCTTATGTTTTATTTTTTGCAGGTACATTAATTACAATTATTTCATATAAAACTATTCCATTGTCATTTGGTTTGATTTTAGAGTCTGCAGGATACATATTTGTGTCCATTCTAAGTTATATATTCCTTAGAGAAACCTTAAATACTAAGCAAATTCTTGGTTTAGGTTTAATATTACTTGGTATTATTATTGCTAATATCTGATTAGGTTTTAATTTTTAATTTTTCATTTTATATCAATTTTTAACTATTTTTTTTAAAATTTTGATTAATTCGTCCCTTTTAAAAGCTAATCCTTCTTGTTTTATAACAGTTTGATGTATATTTTCATAAACTATTCTTTCATTGTCAATTGTACCCATATGAAATTTTAAAACTATGGTTGATTATTTAGGTAGTATTTTTTTTATTTTGCTAATTTTTAATTATAATTTAAATTAAATGGCTTATTTCGTTAATGGATTTTTAATTATTTTAATATTTTAAGTTTCAATGGCTTATCTTGTTACTGGAATTTTTTAATTATTTTAATATTCTAAATGGTCTTGACATTTAAGTTGAACCATAAATTGTCTTAAAAATCTTTTAAAACATTTTTTTTAGATTATCTTTAATATTTAAAAACCATTTGATGATCCTGATATTTGATTTTTATAATATGGATAATGAATTAATCCATAACTGAAAAATTTTTTCTATTATTTATGATTAAATTTAAATAAAACATGCTAATAATTCTATAAAACTTATTTAGTTTATTAGGCTATTGATTAAATTGAATATGTTCATGTTTTTATAAAAAAAGTATTCTGTTATGTATATCTCAATAATATTAAAAACTAAAGATTGATAGTTTTTTTAAAGATCTATCTTAATATATAAGTGAATTTTAATAATCTTATAAAAGAAGATAACCCTAATTTATTAATTAATAAATGGATTAATATTTCGCATAAAAAATAGTTGTTTGTCCTAAAAAGAGTTTAAAAGTAAATGTTAGATAAGAAGAGTATTCTTATCTATTTAATTGAATCTTTCATTTTGCTGAAAAATCCTTTTTTAACGTGTTTAATGTCTTCACCACTAATCTCTGCAAACTTCTTAAGTAGTTTTGTCTGTTCTTTATTAAGGTTTTGTGGTATAACAACAGTTACTGTGACATACATGTTTCCATGAGCATCATGGCCTCTTAATGGCATACCTTGATCTCTAATCTTAAAGGTTGTTCCACCTTGAGTTCCTGGAGGTACGGTTAATGTGATTGTTTTTCCATAAATTGTAGGGATATCTATTTTATCACCTAAACTAGCTTGAACAATACTTATCTCTTGGTTGTAGTAAAGATGTGAACCTTGTCTTTCATATTTTTTATTACGTTTAATATGTACGGATATTATTAAATCCCCATCAGGGGCACCAGGCTCTCCAGCATTACCTGCTCCACCAACTCTTAAACGATCAGTCTCATCAATACCTGCAGGAATGTCAATGGTTATAGTTTGTTGTTCACGTACAGTTCCTTTTCCATGACAATTCTCACATGGTTCCTTGATTATTTTACCTGTTCCACCACATTTCCTACATGGTCTAACACTCATCATTTGACCAAGTAATGTATTAGTTACCTCTTTAACTTGTCCTGTTCCATTACATTCAGGACAGGTTTCTGGACTGGTTCCAGGTTTTGCTTTGTTACCATTACATTCCGGACAGGTCTCATCATGATGTATGACAACATCTTTTTTAATTCCTGTTGCAGCTTCTTCTAGTGTAATTTCTACATTAGTGTAAATGTCAGAACCCCTTTGAGGTCCGGAAGGTGAATTTCTTGATCTATTTCCTCCACCAAATCCAAACATATCAAAGATATTTCCAAGATCGAAATCATCAAAAATATCATTAAAGTTAACATTTTGATATATATCTTCAGCAGAGAACCCATCCATACCTGCATGTCCAAAACGATCGTATTTTTTACGTTTGTCTTCATCAGACAAAACTGCATAAGCTTCACTTATTTCCTTGAATTTTTCAGTAGCATTCTCATCGTCACTAACGTCTGGGTGATACTTCATTGCTAATTTACGATATGCTTTCTTAATCTCTTTCTGATCAGCATCCTTGTCTACACCTAAGACATCATAATAATCTCGCTTCTCTGCCATGTCTTCACCTGTAATAAGATAATTGTAATTTTAAAATAATTAATAAAAATAGTTTCTAAGTTTTTTAAAAACTTGTATAAACATTATATTGTTGTTTATGTTATATATCTTTTTTAGAAAAATTTGTTTAAAATTATTAGATTTTAGAAATTTATTTCTAAAAATCATAATAATTTAATTTTTGAATTTTATCTAATCATCTTTTACTGTGTAATCTGCATCAACGGTGTTGTCGTCATCATTGTCATTGTTTGATTGTGATGATCCTGCATTTGCACCAGCGTTTGCTCCGTTAGCTTGTTGTTGTGCTGCCTCTTGAGCTGCTGCCTCTTGATAGATTTTTGCGCCGATTTCCTGAACTTCTTTAGTTAACTCGTCGGTTTTTTCTTTGATTGCACTAATGTCGTCACCAGTAATTAATTCTCTTAATTCAGAGACTAAACCGTCGATTTTAGATTTTTCATCATCAGATATTTTGTCTTTTAAGTCTTCGGTAGTCTTTTCAGCAGTGTAAATCATTGAGTCAGCATTGTTTCTAACTTCAATTTCTTCTTCTTTCTTCTTATCTTCCTCAGCATTCATTTCTGCTTCTTTGACTTTTTCTTGGATTTCCTCATCTGATAATTTAGTACTTGAAGTAATTGTAATTGATTGTTCTTTACCAGTTCCTTTATCTTTAGCAGATACATTTATAATACCATTCGCATCAATATCGAAAGTTACTTCAATTTGAGGTACTCCTCTTGGTGCAGGTGGAATTCCTACTAATTGGAATCTTCCAAGGGTGGTGTTATCATTTGCCATAGGTCTTTCACCTTGAACAACATGGATATCTACTGAAGGTTGGTTATCCTGTGCAGTTGAGAAGATTTGACTCTTTTTGGTTGGAATGGTAGTGTTCCTTTCAATAAGTTTGGTTGCTACTCCTCCTAAAGTTTCGATTCCAAGAGATAATGGGGTTACATCAAGTAAAACTAAATCCTTAATTTCACCAGCTAAAACTCCTCCTTGGATTGCAGCACCCATAGATACACATTCCATAGGATCAATTCCTCTTTCTACTGGTTTACCAATGAAGTTTTCAACGAATTTTTGTACACATGGCATTCTGGTAGGTCCACCTACGAGGATGATTTTGTCAATATCAGATTTTGACATTTTTGCATCGTTTAATGCTTGTTCCATAGGTTTTCCACATCTTTTTACAATAGGATCTACTAATTGTTCAAGTTTTGCCCTTGTTAAATCATTAATTAAGTTTTGAGCTTTACCATCCTTCATTGCAATAAATGGTAAGTTGACTTGACTTGTTAATGTAGTGGAAAGTTCGATTTTAGCTTTTTCAGAAGCTTCTCTTAATCTTTGTACCGCTTGATCATCTTCCATTAAGTCGATACCGGTTTCTTTTTTGAATTCGTTAGCAATATAATTCATTATTGCATTATCCATATCGGTACCACCTAACTTAGTATCTCCACTGGTAGCTTTTACCTCGAAGACACCTCCACCAAATTCCATAATGGTTACATCTAAGGTACCTCCACCTAAATCGAATACCATAATGTTAACATCATCATCGGTTTGTTTGTCAATACCATATGCTAAACTTGCTGCAGTAGGTTCGTTAACTAATCTTACTACATCTAATCCTGCAATAGTACCTGCATCTTTAGTTGCAGTTCTTTGGTTATCATCAAAGTAAGCTGGTACTGTAATTACAGCTTTTTCAATTGGTTCTCCTAAGAAACTTTCTGCATCCTTTTTAATTTTTTGTAAGATGAAAGCGGAGATTTCCTGTGGGCTGTATTCTTTTCCTTGAACTTTTACTTTTCTATCAGTACCCATACTTCTTTTGATTGCACTAATGGTATTTTCAGGATTTGTAATTGCTTGTCTTCTAGCTGGTTCACCAACTAATCTTTGACCATCATCAGTAAATGCTACATAACTTGGGAAAGCTTTACCATATTGGCTTGCTCCTTCTGCACTAGGGATAACAGTTGGTTTTCCACCTATAAGTACAGATGCTGCTGAGTTACTTGTACCTAAATCAATACCAATAATCTTTTCTTTCTTAGTTTCCTCTGTCATTTTATCACCATAAATTTTAATTGATTTCAAGTTTTAATTTTAAGCAAATAAAATTTAATTTTAAGTTAAGTTAAGTTTTCATCTGATTTTAATTAAATTCTATTTTAGCCAGATATTATTAATAATAAATATAATTTTTAATTTCAATTTGAATTAGCAAATCTATTTTTTACAAACTTTTACCTTTGAATATCTAATAACTTTATCCTTAAGAGTGTACCCTTTCATAAGCACTTCAATGATTTCACCATTTTCATAGTCAGGATTATTTTCAACCATTAAAGCCTCATGTTTAAATGGATCGAATTTTTCTCCTTTGGCAGGAATTTCTTCAAGACCTTCTTTTTTAAGAGTATCTGTTAGTTTTTTATAGATTAATTCTAAACCTTCCCTTAATTCTTCATCATTATTAGACTTATCTAAAGCTCTTCCAATATCTTCATAGCTATCTAAAATATTATTAATTAGGTTTTCATTTGCATATTTGATAATATTCTGATTCTGCTTTTCAGTTTGTTTTTTGAAATTCTCAAAATCGGCTTGAAGTCTTTGGGTATGAGCCACATATTCTCGAAGTTCTTCATCTTTCTTTTCAAGTTCTTCTTCCATTTTAGCTAATTTCTCTTCTGCAGTTAATTCTTCTTGGGAATCATCTTTTTCTTCATTTAAAGATTCAGATTCTTCTTCAAGATTTTCTTCATCTTTATTATTAGCCATTTGGTCACCTTTTCAGTTTGATTATAAGATAACAATAAATTTTTTATTCTTTTTATTATTTTATATTCATTTAGTTTTAATTCCTTAATACAATAGTTAATAATTGGAAGATTTATTTCTTTTTGACTTTAATATTTTATTTTTATGAAATATGAATATATAGGACATTAGTTGAAAAAATAACTATTGTATTAAAGAATTTTTTTCATAAAATATTAAAGTAACAAAAAGTTATCTTTCTCACTATATCTTTTAGTAACCAAAAGTTATATAAAGGTTTCGATATAATGGTATATTGATGAGCGAAAAAGAAAATAATCAAAATATCAAAAATGAAAATTCTAACTTAGATGTTGATATGGATGATATTTTGGATATTATGGGTTCTCGTACAAGACGAGAAATCATTAATCTATTAAGGGAAGAACCTATGTTTGTTAGTGAAATATCTAATCAATTAAACATAGGGCAAAAAGCTGTAATAGAACATTTACGTGCTATGGAAGAAGCAGGTATATTAAAATCCTCCTATAAAAAAATAATGAGAGGAAGACCTCGTAAATACTATGACATGCCTAATGATATTACTGTTAACATAATAATCAGCCAAAATATCTTCGATGTTAATGTTTCTGAGGATAGACTAAATCAAAAACAATTACCTTCTGGAGATGAATGGTCTAGATTGTTAGATTTAGAAAAAAAGATTGACCAAGGTCATTATGAAGCAGTAAGAGAATTAGAAGGTCAAATACGTTTATATAAAAACTTGCTTGAAAGAGCCGAGTATATTTTAGAACGTACTTTCAAAGAAAGAAAAGAAAAAGAGCATAAAGAATATTAATTCTTTTTATTGTTTTTATAATGATTTAATCTATTTTCTAGATTTTTCATTTCCTTTTTTTTATTTTTTTTAAGTTAGAAAATTTATTGATTTTAGATTTCGTTTTTCAATTTAGCTATTTTTTTATTAAAAGTTTTATTTTTTAGTTTTTATTTTCTAAAACTGATCTGTTTTAAGTTAGAAAATTTATTGGTTTTAAATTTCGTTTTTTAATTTAGCTATTTTATTAAAAATTATTAAATGGTATAATTTAATTTAAGTATTGACTTGCAACGATTGCCTGTCCAAGGGATACTGAACCATCCCCACAACAGGAATTGGTATGTTGTATGAAATTGTATCCATTACTCTCTATAATATTTTTACATGTGAGTGTAATCTCTTCATTATATAGTACTCCGCCAGTTGCACCTATGTTTTCAATATTTTTATCCTCTGCTGCTTTGATTGCTATTTCAGATAAACTGGATGCTATTGCCCTTTGTGCTGCAGAGGCTATTTCTTTAATATTTTCTCCCTTATTTTTTAAATCAATAACTGATTTTAATATGTTGCTGGTGTTTACCTGGTATCTTCCATCAATTCTTTCAATTGTGTAGGGAATTTCAAGATCTCTGTTTGCACCATATGCCACTGCCTCAAGTTTCATTGATGCCTCCCCTTCATAAGAACGGGATCCACAGATTCCAAGTGCAGTGGATACAGAATCAAGAACCCTTCCAGTACTGGATGAAAGGCCTACATTTAAATTGGATTCCAACTGTTTTAAAACAAGGTCAATCTCCTTATCCCCATATTTGAAATAGTTGGAGTAGTTTTCCTTCATTATCTTTAAGACGTCCTCCGGGGTATATTCATCATTGTTGAGTAATATTGACATTAGCATACGTGCAGGATATTCCGTACATAGATCTCCTCCAGGCATTTTCTGAGGACTTAGGGAACCTAATCTCTCATAATCTTTAACATTGGTATATAGGATTTCACCGCCCCAAGCGGTTTTATCATCTCCATAACCTACACCATCCGCTGCAATAAACACTAATTCGTCAAGATCATTATCATTTAATAGATTTATTCCATGTGCATGATGGTGCTGAACCGGTATAAGCTCTGCATTATACTCTTTTGAATATTCCTTTGCAAGTTTTGTTGTAAAGAACTGTGGATGCATATCACATGCTATTAAATCAAAGTCTTTGGTTTTTGTAATCTCCATCATATGCTTAATTGCGTCTTGTAGGAATTCGTATGTTTTAAACTTATTAGTATTTCCAATATGCTGTGAAACATATCCAAGACCATCATTTAATATTGTAAATGTCACATCAAGTTCAGGACCTAACGCCAAAATTTTACTGTCCTTTATATTTTCGTTTAACCTTATGATTGAGGGAGCTATCTCATAAGGTTCCGGTGTATAACCTCGTGAACGACGTAAAAATGATAGCCTATTGTTTCTGTACTTTATTACAGAATCATCACATCTATTAATGATCCTTCTATTATGTATTAATGCATAATCATAAATGCCCTCAAGATCATTTAGAATGTTCTCGTTTTTAATCATCATAGGCTCTCCAGGTATGTTTGCAGATGTCATTATATATGCCGGATCCCCGTTGATCTTTTCATTTTCAATAAATAATAGATGATGTAGGGGGGCATATGGTAACATTATTCCAATTGTGTGAAGTTCAGGTGCAACAGAATCGGCAAAATAATAATCTTTGCTTTTTTTACATACTACAATTGGTCTTTGTCTGGATTTAAGACTTTCCTCTTCCAAATCACTAATTTCTGCATATGTTCTAGCTGTCTCTACATTATGGCTCATTACAGCAAATGCCTGAGCTGGTCTATTAAGCCTATTTCTTAATTTTAAAACTACATCCTCATCTGTAACCTTAGATACAAGATGGGTTCCGCCTATACCTTTCAATGCTATTATATTTCCCTCTTCCAACAATCTTACAGTTTCTTTAATTGGGTCATCTGATTTAATATGTTCTTTGTTTGAGTCATATAATCTAAGTGAGGGTCCGCATTTGCTGCAACACATTGCTTCAGCATGATAGCGTCTATCTAAGGGGTTTGTATATTCCCTATTACATTCATCACATAGTGGAAAGTCATCCATACTTGTTTTATCCCTGTCATAAGGTACTGATTCAATAACTGTAAAACGTGGTCCACAGTCACAACATGCATTAAAGGGATATCTATAACGTCTATTATTGGGATCGGTAATTTCTGCTAAACATTTATCACAGATACCTACATCTGCAGGTATAACTGAATTACCGTTATAATCATCGGCACTTTCTAGGATTGTAAATTCATCATATTTTTTGTTTGTTTCTATCCATTTAAAATTAAAATTTTCAATTTTAGCTATTGGAGGAAGCTCTTCATATAGTGTTTCCTCAAAATCAAGTATGTTTTCTTTATTTCCTTGTAATATAATTTCTACAATATTTCCAAGATTTCTAATACTTCCCTTAAGAGATAGTTTTTTAGCAATCCTATATACTGTAGGTCTAAAACCTACTCCCTGAACTATTCCAGAAACTAAAACTTTACTTGTATTCATCATATCACAATTTAAAAATTTTTAGAAAATAAGAATCATTTAACTATTATTATATATTCCTTTAATCTTTAAAAATATTTTATTATCTTTTCAGATTTTAACCGATTATTCTAGTTAGAACTCTATATTTTTGGATATGGTTTTTATTTTAAAATGTTTTAAATAACTTAATAGTTAATATTATATAAAAGATTAATTTTAATAATATTTTTTTTTTTAAAAAACACAGCTATTTATTTTAAGATGATAATATGAAGGAAATTTTAGAAGATTTTAAAAAGGGAAAGATAGGTTTAGAAGAGGCAGAAAACCTTATCAAATCTAACAATATTCTTGAGATAGATAATATTGCTAAGATTGATACTAAAAGACAGGTTAGAACTGGTTTTCCCGAAGCTATTCTTGCTGAGACTAAAGACTATGATGATCTTTTATCTATTATAACCGGTTATTATAAAGATTCAAAAATGGAGTCAACCCTACTTATTACAAGATTAAGTAATGACAGGTATACTCAATTAAAAGAGGATATCTCATTTTTAGATAAGGATTATAATTTATTCTATAATAAGAAAGCAAGAATCTTAATTATTTCTAATAAAAACACTGAAGATATCAAACCTAAATTTAAGAGCAAGGTTGGTATTATTACTGCGGGAACCTCTGATATACCTGTTGCTGAGGAGGCAAAAGTTATTTTGGAAGAAAGTGGGGTTGATGTATTAAGTTCTTATGATGTAGGTGTTGCCGGAATTCATAGACTGTTTCCACAGATTGCCCACATGATGGAGGAAAATGTTAAGATTTTAATTATATGTGCAGGTATGGAAGGTGCATTACCCTCAGTTATAGCAGGATTGGTGGATATTCCAATTATTGCAGTTCCTACATCTATTGGTTATGGTGTTGGATTTGGTGGAAGAACTGCCCTTGATTCAATGTTACAGTCCTGTGCTCCCGGAATCTCTGTAGTGAATATTGATAATGGTTTTGGTGCTGCTGTAAATGTAATTACCATTTTACAAACATTTGAAAATTGAATTCTTAACCAATGATTTTATATCAAATTTGATAGGTGTCTTTTAGGATTTCATCTTTATCTTAAAATAGTGTGGTTTAATTTATTTGTCCCAAATAACGATTATTTTATCTAATTTAGGTATAGCTAAAAATTATGGTTTAGTAAGCTTTAAATATAAGGTTAATCTTATTTTTTAATAATATTTTTTTATTAATTAAATCTTTAGTAATACTTATGTATTGTTTTAAAATTTGAAAAAAATTAGTGATCCCCTATGATTTTTGAAGAATTTAATCCTAATATACATAATTCACGTCAGGTTGCAGAATTGGTTTTTGATGTGGATATGAGAGTATTTAGAAGGATATTTAGGAGTAAAGAAGATGCAATAAATGCTATTGAAAAGAAGTTACTTGCTAAATATGAATATGACCTCAAAAATCCTGACTATGATTCTAAGTTTAATTTTTATGTAATTTATCATAAGGATATTCCTTCTAAATTATTAGGTATTGTACTTATATCTAAAGGTGAAAACTTTAATTTTTTAGATGATGCTTTATTCTATTTCAAAAAATTGAAATTAATGCAGGCATTTGGTCTTACTTTAGTTAAATTTGTTGATAAAAGGACTTTATCCCATATTAATGAAGATGATTATTATCTCGCGGAAATCGCAACCAAAACCAGTGAAAGATGTCAGGGTATCGGTAAGTCTATAATGCAACATATCATTGAAGAAGCTAAAGAGCAAGGTTTCAAAAGAGTTGTTCTGGATGTTGATTTAAAAAATAATAAGGCATTTAAATTATATGAATCTATGGGATTTAAAATATTTGATAAAAAATCATTTAAATTAGGTCGTGTAGAAAAAGATACTTACTCTATGGAATACGTTTTTCCATCTAATAATGTTTAAACTATTTTTTAGCTATTTTTCTATATAATTATTTTAACTTCTTTTAAAACTAGATTTTTTTTATAATATATATTTAGGATAATTGGGATTTGATAAGATTATAAAATCTTTTATTAAAAATATGTTGCCTGGTAATATTTTTTTTTAAATGTATTTTAGATTAAATTCTTAATTTCTCAAAATTAGTATGATTTTTACAGGTTCTTTTAAAATATTGATTAAATTGTTAGTTTTTAAGTAAAATTAGATTTTTTTTAAAAAGGATAAATAAAAAAGAGATAAGAATAGTTTTAATGTCTACGTCTTGCAAATTCGTCTAAGATTTCATCGAATTCTACGCCTTTGTAGACAAGTAGTAACATTGTGTGAAATATTAGGTCAGTTGCTTCCCAAACTAAGTTTTCATCATTTTTTGAAGCTAATATGAATTCCCCACATTCCTCAGCAACTTTTTCTAATATTTTGTCTTCTGCTTTTTTATCACTGTCTCTCATGATGTTTGAAGTATAGGAGTCGATTGGATTGTCTCTACGACTTTCTAATACTTTATAAACTTCTCTTATGGTTTTATCATCAGTCATGTAAATGCCTTCTTATTTCATCTTCATTGATTTTTTTTACCAACAATCTTCTTCTCTTTGCTTTTTTTAATACTTTCGGTGATGGCAATTAATGGATGTTGATCATCATCAATTATATGTATGTCGTCAAGTGTATAGATTCCAGATTTATCGGCTGTTTTCTCCACACCTAATTTAATGTCTTTTTTCAATTCAATAACATAGGAATCAATGTTTTTACAACCAAGCTTAACTGAAGCTACAGCTCTATGATGTCCATCAATCAAAATCCAACGGTCTCCAGTATGAACTACAATTGCAGGCTCAGCTAAACCTCTTTTAAGTTCATATATTCTTCCGTCTAATTCATCAGCATAAATCCTATCTTGGGTAGGTCTGATCTTGTCAACCGGAACCTTCTCCTGAATGACCTTCGCCTTTGTATCATATAATTGTTCCAAAGTATTTTTAAAATAATTGACCTTGGAAGGTGTAGATCTTTCAATATGTGATCTTACTATATCTGTGTTTGTTAAGAATCCACTTAGTTTTCCTTCTTTATTGACAACAGGCATGCGAGAGATTCCTTGTCTAAACATGACTCTGGATGCATCGTTTAGAGCCATATCTTCCCTTGCAATGACTACATCCTTGGACATTATTTCATCAACTGTTTCTTTCCAATCCTTTAAGAGTAAATCGAAGGTAGTGACTATTCCTACAATGTTACCTTCTCCATTTACTACTGGAAAACCGTCGTGACCTGTATCTTTCATTGTTTGAATAACATCAGCACATTTAGTGTTAGATTTAACACTTATAACGTTTCGTGTCATATAATCTTTTACTAAAGCTTTTTTTGACATGAAACCCACCTATTTATTCTATTAAATCTTTTAAGATTTTTACAGTTTCACCAGGGTCAGCTTTACCTTTGGTAAGTCTCATAACTTGACCTACTAAGAAATTAATAGAGTTCTTTTGACCTTCTTTATAATCATTTACAGCTTTAGGGTTCTCATCTATTGCTTGTTTTGCAGCCTTTACAACTGCATCCTCTTCAACAATACCAATTAAACCTAATTCTTCACCAATTTCTTTTGGTGATTTTTTATTATTTGGCATTTGTTCTACAATTCTTTGACCTGCTTTTGTGGTAATTTCTTTGTTTTGGAGTAAATTAATGATTTCAACAATATCCTCAGTACTGATTCCACTTTCAGTAAAATCAAATTTATTGTAGGTTAAAACCCTTTTAAGTTCTTCTCTCATCCAGTTTCCAGCGAATACAGGATCAACTTCTTTAGCCACTTCCTCAAATGCATCAGCTAAATCTAATTCTGAGGTTAAAACTTTAGCAGTTTCTTTATCTAATCCATATTCCTCTTCAAATCTTCTAGCTTTATTATGGGGAGCCTCAGGCATTGTTTCTTTAATTTCTTCTATTTGATTATCATAGATTTTCATCGGTGGTAAATCTGGGTCTGGAATAAATCTATAATCGTCTGCATTCTCTTTTGATCTCATGGATACAGTGATCATTTGGGATTCAAGATAAGCTCTAGTTTCTTGTTTAATCTCAATTCCTCTTTTCATAAGATTTTTTTGTCTTACTACTTCAAATTTCAATGCTTTATATGCACCTTTAATGGAGTTGATGTTTTTCATTTCAACCCTGTTTCCACCTTCAATGGAAACGTTTACATCAGCTCTCATAGTACCTTCACCACGAGCTCCACCACTATATTCTAATACTCTGATTAATTGATTTAAGAAGTTACGTGCTTCCTCTGGAGAGTGCATATCTGGTTCTGTAACAATTTCGATTAAAGGTATTCCTGAACGGTTAAAATCTACCACACCTTTATCTGGTTTGTATTGACCAGGATCCTCTTCCATGTGTATTTCCCTTATTCTTACACCATTTAACTCTCCTTCATAACCAATTGGAATAGAGGTTCTTTGGTATCCTGAAGGTAAATCTGGATAGTCATAATGTTTTCTCATGAAATAAGCTGTTCCTTTTTCAATTTTACAATTTAACATTAATGAAATCATTAACGCATTTTCTAAAGCTTTTTCATTTGTAGGAAATGGTTTAGCTCCTGGCTGATTTAAACAAACAGGGCAAATATTGGTATTTGCCGGTGCCTCTTTATAATTTGTAGGGCAATTACAGAATAACTTTGATTTAGTTTCAAGTTGTACGTGAATTTCAAGTCCACATTTCATTTCAATAATAATTCCTCCAATAATTTTTTGGAATTTTAATAATTAATTTAGATTAAAAAATTAGAAAAAATATAATAATAATTTTTTCATATTAATGTAATTTTTATTTTATTTTATTAATAAATATATTTATTTAAAAAATAGTCTGAAAGTTTAAAATTAATATTTATTTTTAAGTGATTCCTTAATGTATCTTCTAATATATTTGCTTAATTTCTCATCATAATCACTTTTATCTTTACCTAATTTAGTTTTATCGGTAAATGTGCCTTTTATTTCTCTACCTGACCATTTGATTTCTTCTTCTACTCTCTTACCATATTTGGTTCCAAACATTTTAAATAATGGAAATTTAGTAACTCCGTTAGCTCCACTTAATATTAAAATTCCAATATTGGCTAAATTATCAATCCATGTTCCACAGATAATCTCTATTTTTGGAAAGGTAATCCTAATTTTTGATACAACCGCAGCATAGTATAATGATGCTGGCTGTGATTCGTTTGCATAAATCGTTTCTTTATGGGGGTTTAATGAGTAGAATATTACCCTGTCAATATGGTGGTCCTTTATATAATCTATTAAATAGTCAATATCTTCTAAATTTTCTCCTAATCCTAGAATAATAGTTATCGCTCTTTTAAATCCTAAATCTTTAGATTTATCTAACATCTGACTAATGTCGTTTAATGGTTTACTTGGACATATCTTGTTATGTAATGTTGGGTTGGCTACCTCTACAGCACCGGTTATTCCAATAACCTCATTGCCGTATTCTTCTAATTCCTTGGTAATGCCTGTATTTAACCAAACGCCATTTCCGGTAATGTCTTTGATTTTACATGCAATGTCTTTAATTTCTGAGGTTTTAAAACTTTTATATCCTCCGGATAGAAATTCAATATTCCAATCTAATCTTCTACACATTTCTGCTTCAGCTAGAATATTGGGAATTCTTCTTTTGGCCTTTGTGGGATCTCTAATTTTGTCTTTCTGTGTACTCATATAACAGAATGCACAGTCTCCTTTATCACAATACCAAGATAAAAATATTGCCCTTTCAAGACTAATCTTGTTAGGATGATTATCCAAAGTGATTTTATTGGCTTTATTGACTTGTTTTAATATTTCCGCACTATTGATCTGATTATTTTCATTCATGTTATCATTAAATTTAGGATTTATAATATTAATTTATAATATTATCAATGTATTTAATAAATATACTTATTTTTCAATAAATAGGATAACATTTAAATACTATGATTTCTAATGTTAATATAGTATTATTGATTTCATTTTTTCAAAAATTCCTTGTGAAAAACGAAAGCTTTATATACTATCTTAACAAATATAATAATGCTGTTTAAAGTTATTGTAATTTTAAACATGGGTTTTATTAAAAACCTGGTGTTTGTAAAATACTTGGTTGAGCTGGGTTTTTTATATGCCATCGTAGCTCAGTAGGTAGAGCGTTCGGCTGTTAACCGATTGGTCACAGGTTCGAGCCCTGTCGATGGCGCTTATGGGCCCATAGCTTAGCCAGGTAGAGCGTCCGGCTCATAACCGGAAGGTCATGGGTTCGAACCCCATTGGGCCCATTACAATTTCTTTACTATGTTTTTATTCGTATGCTCCGTTGGTGTAGTCCGGCCAATCATTCTGGCCTTTCGAGCCGGAGACTCGGGTTCGAATCCCGAACGGAGCATTTTTATTTTAGTTGATTTTTAAAGGGATTGTCTTCTTATTCCGAGGCGGGGGTGCCCGAGCGGCCAAAGGGGACAGGCTTAGGACCTGTTGACGCAGGTCTACCAGGGTTCGAATCCCTGCTCCCGCATTAATCTAACTTTAATATGTATTTATTTTTTCAATGCCGGGGTAGGGTAGGCGGTCATCCTACGGGACTGTGGATCCTGCGACTCGGGTTCAAATCTCGGCCCCGGCCCCATGATTAAAATTGCTTTTTTTGATATTTTACTTTATAGATTATTTTGTTATTTTTCGAGTATTGTTTTAAAAATTTTAAAGGTTTTTAAGTTTGAAAAATATATTATTTTATAATTAAATTTATTTGGTTATAGTATGCCTAAGAAAGGTTCTGCAGAAGAAAGAGATTTGGTACATAAATTGTGGGATAGAAATTTTGCGGCAATGAGGGCTCCGGCATCAGGTGGTGCTACAAAGAAACCCTTGCCGGATGTTATTGCTGGAAACGGTAAGATTTATCTTGCAATTGAGGTTAAAACCACTGTTAAAGATAAGATATATGTGGATAGTCCTCAAATTGAAGCATTAGAGGAATTTTCCAATATATTTGGAGCAAGTCCTTATTTAGGTGTAAAGTTTAAATATACTAAATGGCTGTTTTTGAGTCCAGAGAATATTCAAAGAACTAAAAGCAATAATTATAAGGTAGAAAAAAATTATGCTCTTGAGTTTGGTTTGGAAATAGATGAGATAACTCATATCGATAAACAGGTTAAATTTGAATAATTTTAATTTTACAAAAACATTTAAATATAATATTGTACAAATTATTTATTGTTGTAATATATTTTATTACAAATTTTTTCATATGGGGTTATAGTGTAACCTGGCATCATCTGGGACTCCAGTTGTCTTTGAAGAAAATTAACGCGTAGTCTGACAGTATTAATTGATACAGAATGATGATCAATTGGAGTACTGAGACAAGAGAAATCCTAGGATCGGGGTTCAAATCCCTGTGACCCCACTTTTATATAAAAACTTTTTTTAATACATGTTCTTAGGTTATAGTTCTATTTAAAGTCTTTTTATTGTCTATTTCTGATAATTTTATATTCTACTTTTAAATTTAGTTAATCTTTCTTGTTTTAATTATAGAATTGGTTTATTATCTTGTAATTTATTTAAATTTAAGGGATTCTATCTGATAATTTCAAAATAATAGGAAAATAACTGTTTCATTAAACATTATAAATTCTAAAAATAGTATTATCAGTTAATTTTATTTAAAATCATGGAATTGTAAAAAAATAGTCTCTTAAGAATATAAATTGAATCAATTAAAATAATTTTTTATTTAAAATATTATAAAAATTGTAAAAATAGAATTATTGTTATAATAATTTTAATTAATAAAAATTATTATTTTTATTTTTATTTTAAAAATGGTGAAAGATAGGATATTTGATTTTATTCAAATTTCTTTTCTGTTTTCTTTAATGCATCTCTTTTTACAAGAATAGATATTTTCTCTCCCTTAGTTAAAATATCATCTTGTTTTGGGATTTCTAATCTTCCATTTTCATATGTTGCAATGATAATATAATCGTCATCTGGAGAAACTTCATAGATTTGTTTACCAATTATTTTATTGTTTGTAATAATCATATCTAATATTTCAGCATCTCCCTGACCAAATGCCGTTAAATCTGCAACATTGGGTCTTGTGATAATCTTTTCAAGATAACCTGCAGCTGTTCTTTCAGGGTTAATTACCTCATCGATTCCTACTTTTTTAAATGCCTCTTCGTGATCTGTATTACTTACACGTGCTATAATTTTAGGAATTCCATATTCTCTTACTAATATGCAACTTAATAAATTTGTTTCATCATTACCTGTTGTTGCAACAAAGAAATCTGCATCTTGAATATTTGCTTCTTCTAATATTTTTGTGTCAGTTCCACTTCCACAAATCACTAATGCGTCTAATTCAACTGATGCATTATTGGATAATACTTCATTATTTTCAATAAGTGTAATATCATATCCATCTTCAATAAGCAAAGATGCTAAGGAAAGACCTACACGTCCTCCTCCCATAATAACAGCATACATTAAACCACCCTGTATTAATTATTTATTATTTATTATCTATTAAAATGATAATTAAAATTTAATAGTTCATTGATAAATATTATTCTATTTATATTTATGATATAAATAATTTTTATTAAATTTTTTTCTAAAAATAGTAAATTTATTTTAAACTTGATTTATTGTTTTATTAAAACCAGGTTTTAATTGAAATTATATAAAACATTTCTATTTCTATACTTTATGTACTCTTCGTCTCTTTATTTTAGTTCATGATTTAATATTAATCTTTAGTTTTAATTTAACGGATTATAAATTAAATTCATAATTAAAACATAGTTAATGATTAATTTTTATTCATTTAATAATAAAAAAAGTTATTTGTAAAATTAATTATATTTTTTTAGAATATGGATTAACTTTACTAATGATGTTGTTGATGAATTGTCTTTGTTTTTTGCTTGGTTTAAATAGTTCTAATGTTCCTCTTAACATTACCAATACAGGTATGATTTCTAATCTTCCAAGCCACATGTCAAATGTAAGGGTTAACTTTACTATTATGGGCATATCTGGACCTGTAACTCCTGAGCTTAATCCGCTATTGCCACATGCGGATATCACATCAAATAAACTGTCTAATCCATTGTATCCATTTGCAATAAGGATTATCCAACTTATTAAAATTAGTGTTGCAGCTATTACTATGTAAGAACTTGATTCTTTAACGTTTCTGTCAGTTATCTCTTTGTTCTGTATTTTCAATTTAAAGATTCTACCTTCGGGAGATAAGATTTCCATAATGGTTTTTTCAAAACCTTTAATTGTAGTTAGTATACGAATTACCTTAATACCACCTGATGTGGATCCACTTGAACCCCCTATGAACATTAACAGTAATAGTATAATAATCCCAACACTATTCCATCCCATCATTTGATTTGAAGATATACAATTTGCACCAGTTGAGGTTGTTGCAGATATTACCATGAATAATGCATCTGTTGGAAGAATCTTGCATGAGAAGAATATAAGGGTTGTACATACTACTATTAATAATATAATAACTTTAAATTGAACATCGTCAAGAATAGCTTTTCCTTTTGTTTTAAATACTTTATAATGAACCGGAAAACTTATACTTCCAAGAATCATTATGATCATACTTATAATATATATGATCTCATTGTTGTAAAATCCTATATTGGCATTTTTTATTGACATTCCGCCGGTACAGATCATTGCAAAACAAAGGTTAATTGCATCAAATGGAGGTAATCCTGCTAAAAGATATAATACGACTCCAAAAATAGTATAAATTACATATATTTCAATGGTTTTTTGCATTGTGTTAACAATACTAGGTTTTATCCTTTCGTCTCTAGCTTCGGATTTATAAAGTTTAGCCGCTGCAGTACCGGAACGTATAAGTACTCCTATTCCAATAATTACAACTCCTAAACCTCCAAGCCATCCTTCAAAACTTCTTAAAAACTGTATTGATTTAGGTAAAACCTCAACATTTGTAAACATTGTAAGTCCTGTACCTGTCCAGGTTGACATATTTTCAAATAAACCATTGATCAATGGGAAGTTTAAAATAAGCTTCATTGCAATTGCCCCTAAGATACTGGCCCATAGCCAAGCAAGTGCGGAAACAGCCATTGCATGTTTTAACCTAATATTGTCGGTATCTTTAAATGCTTTATTAAGTGAGGTTCCTATTATCAATGATAAAGCACTTGTTATTGCAAAACCTATTATACAGTTGGTTTCTAAGTAAAGAATGGAAATAATAATTGGAACTAGAAACGCCACACCTAATGCTTGCATTACCCTTCCAAGATAATGGCTTATAATCTTTATGTCTTTCTTGTTTACAAATTTCATTATTATAACTTCTCAAACTATGTATAATAAAATATCCCTTAAAATATGATTTAGTAATTTAACATTTATATTTTGTTAAATAAATTATTTATATATATTTTAATAAATATAAATTAAATACAAATTTATGGATTTTTAAGAATTTAGTTATTCTTTATAATGGACTTTTTTATTAAAAGGGATATGATGAAACATAAGACTTCATTACTTATTATATTTGGTTTAATAATTATGGTAATCATGTTATACTTCATTGGTATTGACCAAATTGTGTATGCTTTATCTGCAGCTAATTTATGGTATGTTTTACTTGCCATATTATTGGAATTTGTAGTTTATTTCTTATTTGCATTAAGATGGTATATTATTAATGGTCTTGCAGATATTAAGGTCAGTTTATGGAAATTATTGCCTATGGTCATGTTAAGTCTTTCAGTAAACAATATTACTCCTAGTGGACGTGGTGGGGGAGAGCCTGTAAGGGCTTATGTTTTAACTAAGGAAGTGAATATTCCTTTTGAAGAAACTTTTGCAACGGTAATTGCTGATAGGGCTATGGATACATTTCCTTTTATTGTACTTGCAATTCTCACTATAATTTCTGTTATTTTAAATTTCAATCTGGATTTAACTATTATAGCTATTTTGATTATAGCAGTTGTTGCAGTTATTTTGGCAGTTGCCGCTATCGTTTATATGTCTATAAATGAAGGTTTTGGACAGAAGGTAATTGGTGGTCTTGTATGGTTACTTCATAAATTTTCTAAGAAAGATACTGAGCAAAGGGAAAAGAGGCTTGTAAGCGCAGTTAATGGTTTTCAGGAAACTATGAAGGTGATGTTATCTGACAAAGATCTTATGTATTATGCATTGCCTATATCTTTTTTAATATGGATAGTTGAGATTTCCCGTGTGGTTTTAATTTTCATGGCATTTGGTTATCCGGTTTCTCCAATTGTTATTGCCGAGGTATTTATAATATCTGTATTAGTTGGTTTTATTCCATTTTTACCGGGGGGAATTGGACTTATTGACGGTACCATGATATTGTTCTTTGCAAGTGCAGGAATACCATCTGGAATCAGTGCTGCAGCAACAGTTATTGAAAGGTTAATATCCTATTGGATGACCACCTTTTTAGGTTTACTCACTATTCCTTATTACGGTGTAAATGTTTTGGAAAATATAACAGGTCCTAAAGATAATGGGAAGGACAATACAAAAGAATTTGATGATGCAGTTGATAATATTAAAAAATTGAATAAAATGACTAAATAATTTTATTAAATTTTAATCAATTTTTTTGTTATTAACCTATTTTCTATTAATTTTTCGAATTTTTTAAATAGTTATTTTATTTTCTATTTTTTTTTGCTTGATTTTCATTAATTTTTAGAGCCTCTTAAATATCTGGTTTATTTCTATCTTTTTAATTGATTTTTTTTCTTGATTTTAAGAATAATGCTCTTTTTTGATTTCTTAATTTAAATAAATCCATTAGATTTACTTTATAATTTTTATAAATATTAAATAGAAAACTTTATTTTATTATTTAAATAAATTAAAATGTATAAGATTATATTATCTTAAATTAATTTTAGGTGAAATAATGGAAAATAATGGTGTAGAAATAGTTGATACTTTCGCTGAAGGTTTCGGAATAAAAGTTTCAAGAATGATTATTACTGCTGCAACTAAACATTTAGCTGAGATTGCAGCTACTGAAGCAACAGGTTATGGAACTTCTGTTATTGGTTGTCCTGCTGAAGCAGGTATTGATCATTACGTACCTCCAACAGAAACTCCTGATGGAAGACCTGGTTTTGCAATAATGATCTGTCACATGTCTAAAAAATCATTAGATAATGAACTTATGGAAAGGATTGGTCAATGTGTTTTAACTGCTCCTACCGCAGCAGCATTTAATGCACTCGATTCTGAAGATAGTTTCAAAACTGGAAACAAACTTAGATTCTTTGGTGACGGATATGAAACCGAAGTAGAAGTAAATGGAAGAAAAATGCAAAGTATTCCTATCATGTCTGGAGATTTCTTAGTGGAAGATACTATGGGATGGAAAGAAGGAGTAGCTGGAGGAAACTTCTTTATCATGGCAGATAGTCAACTTTCAGCTGTAACTGCTGCTGAAGCTGCTGCTGATGCTATTAAATCTGTACCTGGTGTAATCACTCCATTCCCAGGTGGTATGGTTGCTTCCGGTTCTAAAGTTGGTTCCAAATACAAATTTATGAATGCATCTACCAATGAAAAAGTTTGTGTAACCTTAAAAGATAAAGTAGAAACAGAATTACCAGATAATGTATTTGGTATGATGGAAATCGTTATTGATGGTCTTGATGAAGAATCTGTAAGTGCTGCTATGAAAGCAGGTATTGAAGCTGCTTGCCAAGTTTCCGGTGTTTTAAGAATTGGTGCTGGTAACTATGGTGGAGATTTAGGTCCATACCATTTCCATTTAAAAGAATTATAAAATAGTTATTCCTATAACTATTTTTTTTATATTATTGCATTTTTTGAGTTTTCACTGGCTATTTTTATTTAATTTTATAAATTGTCCTTTTTTGTGTTTTATTTGGAAGTAGTTGATTTTTGTAGGTTTATTATTTTTTTATTGAGTTTTATTTAAAGGGTTAATTGATTTTATGGAACTTACTTATTTTTCGAGTTTTATTAAAATAGTCCATTTATTTAATCTATAATAAATATCTAATTTTATTAAAAATAGTAGTTAGTTATAATTGCATTAAGGATTAAATAGATGGAATAAATCTAATTTTAATGGAAATCCTTAAATATGCAATTATTAAATTTAGTGATGTTTTATAATTTGTTTGTTTTTTTTTAAAATTATTCCCCAGATAATATCTCATTTACCCTTTGATTGTTGTAGACAAATATTTCCTCGTCAGTCATATTAACTCCAATAAGGGAATTGTTATCTTTTAATTTTTTAATAACCTCATCTATAATTTTTTGGCTTGGGCCACTAATTAGATGGGATTCAATTGCTTCATTAACTCTAAATAACTGTGTTAGTGAATTGTTTGAATTTTCTATATGGTTTTCTTTCCAATATTCCTCAACATCTTCGGTGGTTTTAAAACCAACATCTCTTGTAAAGGGTTTTTTTATTCCTTGAAAATGGTATTCTATACTTTCAATTGTACATCCATGATTCAGGATGGTCTCTATTTCATTTTTAATATTTTCAGGGTTTAACGTATAGGTGATTCTTACAAGATGAGGTTTAACAGATGCGAGGAAAAGTTCAACCCCTCCAGTGAATTCTGGAGAAATAACCTTATTTGCACCAGCATTATATAGTCTTCGGATATTCTCCTGTTTACTTGCCCTTGATACAATCCATGTCTCGGGAGATTCCTCTTTAATGCTCAATACAATAAATAAATTATTTACATCACTACCTGTTGTTAGAATCAATCCATTAGAATGTTTGATTCTAAACTTTTTCATTATGTCTAAATCGGTTGCATCTCCATATAATGTTAAAACATTATCGTTGGATTGGATTGTCTCATCCTCATTTAATTTTTCAATCTTCTCTTTATTGTTATCTACTACTATCACTTTCTGTTTCCTTTGAATAAGTTCCTTTAAAACAACGGAGCCTACACGTCCATATCCACATAAAACATAGTGGTCTTCCATACTTTCTAATTTCCTTTTCATCTTTGAACCACTTCTAAGTCTATCAATCTTCATTGAAACATTTTCTATAATAGCACTAAATATATAAGCAATAAGCCCTATACCTGTTAAAGCTAAGGTAATAACAAATATTTTCTGTAGAGGTGTCACTGGAGAAATATCACCATATCCTACAGTTGCGATTGTTATTATTGTAAAGTAAATAGAATCTACAAGATTTAGGTGCATAATTAACATTGAGCCTATTATACCATAGGTAAACAATATGATTATTATTAATATTCCGGTTATTGTAAGATTTTCGCGAATTATTGCGAAATTATCATCATTATTTTCTAAACTCAAATCCAGACACCTAAACCTTATTTTTTTCCTGATGTTTTTTACATTTAATATATTAAAATATTTAATATTCTAATAATATATATTTCTATTAATTATTTATATAAGTCAAATGAGGATTAATTTTTCATTTTAAATAAATTTATTTTTCAGGTGTTATTATGGATCCGATTGATATGAATGCAACAGATTTAAATTGTGAGTGTTTAGGTTTAAGCAGGTTATGTTTAATGGAATCTGCAGGTAAATCATTATCAGATGAAATCTCAAAGATAATCACATATAAATTTTCACATCCTGTCAAGGTGGCATTGTTCACTGGCTCTGGAGGTAATGGTGGTGATTGTTTTGTTGCAGCACGTTATCTTTTAAACAGAGGTTTTACAGTTGAAATCTATTCATTATATACTGCAGACAATATTAAATCTAAGGATGCCAAGGCTAATTTTGATGTTTTATTAAATATGGTACCTAGAATTTCCCGTCTATCAATCAATTATATTAATGATCTTTCCGACTTTGATGACATTGAATTTCATGGGGAATATGTTATAGTGGATGGCATCTTAGGCACAGGTATTAAAGGTAAACTTAGGCCTAAGGCAAGAAAGGCCATTGAAATAATGAATGGGGTAGGTAATCTTAAGGTTGCTGTTGATGTACCTTCTGGTTTAGATCCCTTAACCGGGGAGGTATCCGATATTGCATTTATGCCGGATTATACAATTACTTTCCATAGGATTAAAACAGGTGTTAAAATAGCAGGAGAGGATAAGGTAGGTAATCTGGTTACCTGTGATATAGGTATACCTATGGAAGCGGAATTATTTGTTGGTTATGGGGATTTAATTAAAATAAATAAAAGGGGTTCAAATTCCCATAAAGGTCTTAATGGTAAGGTTTTAATTGTCGGTGGAAGTAAGGATTATTCCGGTGCCCCCGCCATTGCAGGTATGAGCGCCATATCCTCTGGTGCTGATTTGGTTTATGTTGCATGTCCAGAGTCTGCAAGTTTAGCCATTAAATCAATGTCTCCAAACCTTATTGTAAAAGGTTTAAATGGTGATTATTTAAATATGGACAATTTGGATAGTATACTTGAATTATCAGATGAGGTTGATGCAGTTTTATTAGGTCCTGGAGCTACAATAAATGATGAAACCGGTAAACTATTTAATGTTTTAGTTCATAAAATCAAAAAACCAATGGTCTTAGATGCAGATGCTCTTAAATTAGTTGATTTGTCTTTAATTAAAAATAGGGAGGATTTAATTGTAACCCCTCATTTATTTGAATTTAAGTCTTTCTTCAAATCAGCTATTGAACAAAATTCCATAAGTGGAGATAATATTAAACCATTAACAGAACCATTAGATCATGATTTAATCAACGAACAAATTGAAACACTTCAATCAATTGCTAAAAACATTAAGGGTACCGTTGTTTTAAAAGGTAAATATGATTTGATCATCCAGGGTAATAGGTTTAAAATCAATAAAACAGGTAATCCTGGCATGACTGTTGGAGGTACCGGGGATGCATTATCTGGTATTTCAACAAGTTTACTTGCTCAGGGATTAAATAGTTTTGATGCTGGTTCCCTTGCAGTTTATCTTAACGGTCGTGCTGGAGATTTAGCTATGAATAAACAGGGTTATGGATTTTCCGCAACAGACATTATTCAGTATTTAGGTGCATTAATGGCAAATATTATTAAATAATTTTATTATTTTTTTAAGTGGTATAATGTCTGATTTTAAAAAAGCTATATTTAAAAGTAGGCCTAATCGTTTTATTGCTATATGTGAAATTGACGGTGATGAGGTTAAAGCTCATGTTCCAAATACCGGAAGATGTAAGGAATTGTTAATAGAGGGGGTTACAGTATACTTGCTTCCAAGCAATAATCCCAAAAGAAAAACAAAATATTCCTTAATATTTGTTGAGAATAAGGGGGAATTAGTGTCATTATATTCCCAGGATGCAAATAGGGTTGTTTTTGAAGGTATTAAATCTGGAAAAGTCAAAGAACTTAAAGGATATAATATTATTGAAAGGGAAAAAACAATTGATAATTCAAGAATTGATATTTATCTGGGAAAGGAAGACAATGGAGAGATAATGGAAGATTGTTACTGTGAAGTAAAAGGTGTAACTCTAATTAAAGACGGTTGGGCACAATTTCCAGATGCACCAACGGAAAGAGGTAGCAAACATTTAAAAGAGTTAATTAAACTCAAGGAGGAAGGTCATAGAACAGTTGTCTTCTTTTTAATTCAACATCCTGCAGCAGATTACTTTAGACCAAATTGGGAAAATGATCCTGATTTTGCAGGAAACTTAAATGAGGCATATGAGAAAGGTGTCGAGATATTGGTTTATAAGTCTCATAATGGTCTGGATAAAGTGGAGCTAGAAGGAAAATCATTGGATTTTACTTTAAAAAAATAGTTCTGGTTTTAATAAAAAAATAAATTGTTTATTAATTGGTATTTGTTTTAGATTCATCTAATATTATAAATCCATTAGCTCTTTAAAGACGTCTCCTATATTATCGTTTATCAAAACATCTGCCTGACTATCATAAGGGGTTTCATCCTTATTTATTATAACTAAATCCTTTCCTTTAAAATATTGTATCAATGTTGCAGCGGGATTTACTACTAGGGAGGTTCCGCCAACAATTAATGTGTCACATGTGCTAATATAGTCAACGGCAAAACTTAATATAACCTGATTTAAAGGTTCCTCATATAATACTACATCGGGTTTAATCATTCCACCACATTTACATCTTGGAATACCTTCACAGTTTACAACATCGTCAATTAGATATGGTCTTCCACATTTCATGCAGAAGTTTCTATATATGCTTCCATGAAGTTCCAATACATTTTCACTGCCTGCTTTTTGATGTAGGCCGTCAATGTTCTGGGTAATAATTGCCTGCAATTTACCTGAATCTTCTAGTTTTTTAAGTCCTATATGGCAATTGTTTGGTTTTGCATTTTGAAAAATTAGATTTTTCCTGTAATAATCATAGAATTTTTCTGGATTTTTAATAAAATAACTGTGTGATATTATCTCTTCTGGTGATGCGCCATATTCTGTTTCTGTATTATATATTCCGTTATTGCTTCTAAAATCAGGTATTCCACTTTCAGTTGACACTCCTGCTCCACCAAAAAATACGATATTATTTGAATTATCGACTATTTCCTTTAACTTATCAATTTTTTCATTAGAACTCATTTTAAATCAACCTTGATATTAATTGTATTTCTTTATATCACTGAAATTATTAAGTTTTTTTTATATTTTTAAAAGTTTTAAGAAATAGTATTATTCTTAAGAATATGAATTGTTTTATGTGAATATTTATTTAATCTTAAGTAATTAAAAAAATAGTTTAATAAGCTCTTAGAATGTAGTTAAATATCTTTAATTATTAGTAATATCTAAATTTATTAAATCTAGATTATAGTTGGATATTTTTAATTATTATTTAAATACCTAAAAAAAGTTTAATTGAATCTTTAATGTTTTTGAATATTTCTTTATTAATATTGATAATCTTAAAATATTCATTGGATAAATTAGTTTAATTAAAATAAAGAATTCATTAATGTTTTAAGTAAAAAGTATTATTATTATTTAATTTTATTATAAGATTTAAAAAAAGTAAAAAAAGGTAATGTAGTAAAAACTACATATTAAGTTTTTGATAGTTTGCACCTTGTACATTATGGTATTTAATCATACCTTCAAAGTCTTTTTGATCGTTTTCTTTATCTTCAAAGGTGATTTGTTCAATACTGTGTAAACTGAATGGAGATTCTCTAGTTAATGGTTCAATATTGCCTTTATATAGTTTCATAACTACTTTACCACTAACCCTTCTTTGCATTTCATCAATTGCTTGGTCAAGATCATCTCTTAAAGGTTCTTGCCACATAGCTCTGTAGACGAGATCAGCATATATGGTACTCATAAGTTCAGCAAATCTTAATTCACTTACAGTTAAAACTAATTCTTCTAAAGCCTTATGTGCAGCAATTATTAATTTTGCACCAGGTACTTCATAGGTTTCCCTACTTTTAAATCCGACCATTCTGTTTTCAATACTGTCTACTCTACCAACACCACAAGCTCCAGCTATTTCGTTAGCTTTTCTAATAATGTCTACTAAAGGCATCATTTCTCCATTTATTGCAATAGGTATTCCTTCTTCAAATTCAATTGCAACTTTTTGAGGTGTGTCTAATGCATCTTCAGGAGATTTGGTCCATTCATATATCTCTTCAGGTGGTTCAATTGATGGATCTTCAAGGTCTCCTCCTTCAATGGATCTTCCCCAGATATTAATATCAATACTGTAGATTTTATCGTTCTTTAAAGGAAGGTTGTGTTTTTTAGCATATGCAACTTCTTCAGTTCTAGTTAGGTTTAATTCTCTGATAGGGGCAATAACTTTTAAGTCGCTCATTGAGTTAATTATAGCTTCAAATCTGAATTGATCATTACCTTTTCCAGTACAACCATGTGCAATTGCAGTTGCTCCTTCTTTTTTAGCAACTTCGATAATTTTCATAGCAATTAAAGGTCTTGCAAGAGCAGTACTTAATGGATAACCTTCATATTCTGCATTAGCTTTAATGCCTCTTGATATATAATCGTTAGCAAATTCTTCTTTAGCATCAATAATATAGTGTTTACTATTGTTTAATTTATCTGCAGAGTTTTGAGATTTTTCAATTTCTTCTCTAGGTTGTCCAACATCAACACATGCAGTAATAACTTCATAATTATATTTTTCTTCTAATAATTTTACACATACAGTAGTATCTAATCCTCCACTGAATGCAAGAACTACTTTTTCCATAAAATCACCTAATATTATATTTATAAGATTTAGTAATAATTTGAAATAAATTTTTTATAAATTAAAAAAATAGTTTCATACTAATAATATAATTTATTTTATTTATTATATAAATATAGTTTTTATACTCGTTTTTAAATCATTATTTTTTATTATTTTTATATGATTTTGTATTACAAAAAATCATTTAGGTTAATTTAAATAATATTCTTTAGAAATTATTATTTGGAAAAAATTGTTTTTTGTTTTATTTTCCTTTATTTTTATTTTATTTTAGGAGTTTTTCTAATGGAATCAGATGATGTTTATTCAGAAAATTATTATAATATTCTTGAATCATTAAAGTGCAATATTAGCTTACTTGATTCCTGTATTAATTCTGGAGGTTATATCTCTGCTAATCAAGTTCTCTATAATAAGATTCCTAAAAACGATATCTTTAAAGATCTATTAAATATCGCTATTAAGGGCACTCCTTTAATTAAGATAGGTAATAGTGGACCTAAAGTAATGATTGTAGCAGGTATACATGGTAATGAATTGCCTCCTCAACTTGCTTGCTTGTATCTAATCGATTATTTATTGTCAAACGAGGTTAATGGTACTGTTTATTTAATCCCATTTGCGGCTCCTAATGCAAGTATGAATAATTCAAGATCCTTTAATGGTGTTGACTTAAACAGATCCACACTTGATGAGGGTTCTATTTCAAATATAATCTATAACATAGTTGGCTCTGAAGATATTGAGGCTGTCGGTGATTTCCATTCCACTAGTCTAAACAGTAATCCCGGTAGGGAATCAGTTTTCTCATCTTCCCATCCGACTAAGCTTAGTTATGAAATAGGTAAATATATTGCATCAAGTGTCGGATGTCAACTAATTAACTATGATAGTGCAGGAATTTTATATAAGGGTGCACTTGAGGATGAGTGTAATAAGATAGGTATTCCTGCTGTAACCTGTGAAGTTGTATCTCCATTTGGATTTATGGCTCCAAATTCTTATAAACGTTCTTTACTTCAGATGTTTAAATTTCTATCTTTTTTTAATATAATTTAATTATTTATTTCTTTTCAAATGCTCTAGGCTAATTTATATTTAAATATAATTTAATATTCTTATTAATTAATTAGTTAATTGTATTTTGGTTATTTTATGTCTTCTTATAAATTACATAGTTTGTTTGGTCTTGTTTTAGGATCATTGTTTTTTCAAAATCCTTTGGCTATCTATCTCTCTTTAGTTAGCTCAAATATTCCAGATAATGATCATAAATTCAGAAAAGATAATGTTTATAAATTGATTATCGCAGGTCTTTTAATTTTCATTGTATTGTATATTCTTAAACTACCTTATTACTTGGGGATTTTATTATGTATTCTAGGTTTAATCTTTTATTTTTCTTCACATAGAGGTTTTACTCATTCCCTATTGGGTATTGTAATTTTGGGCTTTTTGATATTTTCAATAATAAAATTAGGCTCAAATATCCTATTGTCTTTAGGTTTATTTGGGAATTATCAATACTCTTATTACTTGTCTATATTGGTTTTTATAATATTGCTAAGTATATTTTCCCTAAATCACAGATTGGTCTTACCGTCTATTTTGATTTTCTCAGGATTATTTTATCTATTTCCCAATATTTATTTAAATGATTATATCCTTTTATTTTCAATAGTTATAGGTTTATTTTCTCATATAATATTGGATTCATTCACATCTTCAGGTGTTAAGGTTCTATATCCTTTATCTGGAAGAAAATTCTATAAAAAATTCGGTATTGTTTCTTTGATAATCATAATGATGTTGGCAATATTAATTTACAATGGTTTTTTATTACCTCTTATAAGTTTTTTATTTAAAATTGATTTGTCATTATTTATTATAAAATTTCATAATCTCATGTTCTGAACATTTTTTATTTTATTTTCTATTTTTTAGTTTATTTTTATTAAAATTTTAATTTTTAACATATTTTTTAATATTTTTTGATTTCATTTAAAATTTTTAGATTTTATATTGATAATTAAATGAAAAGATTTATAATAAATAATCATGATATATTTTAATGTATTCATGAGATTTTCAAAAAGAGTGGTTTAATAATCTTCATGAAAAGATTTTATTTATTAAAAGTTGGGGCTTTTTTCATGTTTTTAAGAAGAGTTTATTACGGGATACTTTATTTCTTGGATTTAATTTATGAAATTATAAAAGCTACCTGTGATGTATCTAAAAGAGTGTTTAACAAAGATATAGATCCAGTTGTAATTGATATTCACACGGAATTAGAAAGGACTGTTTCTCAAACAATTTTAGCGAATAGTATTTCATTAACTCCAGGTACCTTATCAGTAGATTTAGATCCTGAAAGTCAAATAATTAAAGTAGCGATTATAGCTCCAAGAGATGTTAAAGATGTTATTCCTTTTGAGCCATATATTAAGGAAATGTTAGAATAATGTCTTTTTTTATAGAATTATTATTTTATGTGTGATATTGATGAATATACTACTAATTTCAGAATATATTTTAATTGCAGCACTCTTATTTATGATGTTAGTTGCTCTTAGATTAACTGCAAGAAGGAGTATTTCAGATACTTTAATTGGATGTTCTGCTTTTGCATTATGTACTGGAGTTATTCTTGTTATTGTAGGTGATATATTTTCAATTAATTTCTGTAAAGATATATCTTTAGCAATTATATTCTTAGGGGTTGTTGGTACTATAGGTTATGCAGTTGTAGCAGGGAGGACTTAGAAAATGTCTTTTATTATTCAGTGTATTCAAGCTATTCTTCTATTAATTGCAGCTATTTTGGTTGTTATTGCTGCCATTGGTATTGTCAGATTAAGTAATGATGATATGAAAAATGTTGACTATGCTAGATTACATATTTTCGGTGTATTGGACATAGCTTGTATCATTGCATTTTTAGGTTTAAATCAATTATTATTAGCTTTATTATATTTCTTAGTTGCTCCATTTGTTTCTCATGCAATTGCTAATGCTTATTATAACAGTGAAGATAAAATTAATAACAAAAATGAGGATAATGAACATGTTTGAGCTTATAATAATAATATTAGTAATCATTACTACTTTGGTAGCATCTGTTTTAGCTTTGGTTCAAACAGATTTATTGAAAGTGGCGATTTTAACTGGTGTTTCAGGTGTAGGAATCGCTTTCTTATATCAAATATTATTGGCTCCAGATGTAGCTTTAACTCAAGCTATTGTTGGAGGGGCAATTATTCCAGTATTCTTGGCTTTAGCTGTTAAAAAAACTAAAAGGGTTGATGATGAATGATTGGAGTGGACACACAATTATTAGCTTTATTAACTGCGGGAGCTTTAATCATTATTGGACTTTTTGCAGCAATATTGATTGATAATTTAATTAAAAAGATTGTAGGTCTTTCCTTCATTGAAGAAGGTGTAAATCTTTTTATAATTTGTTTAGGTTACAAGGAAGGAGGAGTTGTTCCTATTTTCCTGCCTGGTATGGATTCAAATTGGTTTGCTTTAAATTCCGCATATCCATTACCTCAGGCTTTAGTATTAACTAGTATTGTTATTGGTGCTAGTACTTTAGCAGTTATGTTAGCACTTGCTATGGTTCTCTATAAAAAATATGGTAGTCTAAGTACTAGTAAAATTTTAAATCATAAAACTGATATGGGTGATGAAGAATGAATGCAATGATCCCTTTGATTGTAATTATTCCAATTATTGCAGCATTACTTTTAAATCTCTTTGGAAAAAACAATAGGACGATAAAGGTTATTGCTTTTATTGTAGGAATTATTTTACCAATTCTAACTTTAATTACAGGCTATGGATTACATTATTTCGGTGGTCATCAACCTTTATCATTAAGTAATATAAGTGGTTTACCAAGTTATATAAGCTCAACAGGATTATATAATCTACATCCTGCAATTACATATAACTTCACTTCCCTTTCAAAGGTTTTTATATTCATGATGGGAATTGTGGTTTTCTTATCAATATTTGCATATTTAAATTCTGAGAAGAGGGCATCAGGACCATTTTTATTCCTAGTATTTATGGGTACTGCTTCAGTATCCGCAATGATGATGTCTGATGATCTATTTAACATGTATGTATTTTTTGAGATAGCAGCATTAATCCAAACAGGTATTATTATTGCCTCAAAAGCAGAGGATAATTATGAAACAGCTTTAAAATACATGATAATTGGTTCTATTGGAGGTCCTATATTACTCTTAGGAATTGCTATATTGCTTGCAATTGCTGGAAGTGTTAATATAACTGATATTGTAAATATTGTTAACACTAGTTTAATACGCTCACCACAAACAAGACCTATAGTATTATTCTCATTTGGATTAATTTTCTTTGGATGGCTTTATGCATCAGGTTTTCCACCATTCCATGTAATAAAATCATCAATCTACAGTAAAGCTGAGCCTTATGCAGCCTCTGTACTTCAAGGTATGAGTTTATTAACTTTAGTTGCATTTGCAGTTGTAATGTTTAGAATATTTGGAAAATTAAATCTATTTAAAGGGGCAGTACTTTTAATTTCCATTATGGCAATGGTTTTAGGAGTTTCAATGGCTGTTATGCAAACAGATTTTAGAAGAATGATAGCATATCTATCAGTTGGTGAATTGGGTTTTGTCGGTTTAGGATTTGGATTAGGTTCTAGATTTTCAATTACTGCAGGTCTGTTCCAAGGTATTAATGAATTAATCGTAACTGCATTATTATTCATAGGATTAGGCGCAGTAGTTTATTTAACTAACACTTCTAATACTAGAAAGTTAGGGGGATTAATTTCTAAAAATGAATCAATGGCGATTATGGTATTACTTGGTGGTTTTGCAATGGCAGGAGTACCTCCATTTAATGGTTTTAGAAGTAAGTTTATGATTATTGAAGCAGCTTTAAATTCAGGTTTTCCTGAGATTTCTGTAATAGCTATACTTGTAAGTATTGCAACGTTCTTTGTATTTGTTAAGGCTTTCTATTCAATATATTTAAAACCTCAACCTACTGATTTAGAATTTGTACATGAAACAATTCCAAGATCTATGGTGTTTGCAGTTGCAGTGTTACTTATATTCTGTATTGTTTTAGGTTTATATCCGGGATTAGTTACTAATCCTATTGCTGAACTTATAGGAGGGTTACTATGAGTTTTTATGAAGATTTCATAAATTCATTAAAAGATAAATTCTCTAATAATCATTTAAATAATGAGAATGTTTCAGGTGCTATAGCTGCAGAATTGATTCTGATCTCATCAGTATTATTATCTGCATTGTTACTTAGACATATTAGTGTGATTTTAACTGCTATAATAATCTTAATACTTATAGTGTTAATCTTTACTAATCTACCAATTAGTATTAAATTATTCTCTGAGCAAGATGATTCAATGGATAAAATGATGTTTTATTGTATTATTGCTTTAGGAATTATTGTAAGTGTAATTTATTGGGGTGGTATATAATGTCAAACTCTATTAGAAATATTGTAGCTTCTGTAGCAGCCCTATTATTTTCAATTTCATTATTGGATGTATTTTATAACATTAAAGCTGTTATACAACCTGGAATTAGTCAGGTTTATAATTTCCTTGGAACCCAAATAGAACCTAATATGGTTACTTTAATTGTTTTTGATTGGAGAGGTTATGATACATTAGGTGAATCCTTAATATTGGTATGTGCAGTTGTGGTTGTTCTTTTAGTATTTGGTAAAGGAAGACTTAAGGAGGGTAAAGATGACAAATAAAAAAACCAGTCCTATTCTTAAAATGTTTGCTTTGCCTGCCTCATTGATTTTTATCTGTGCAGGAATATTGACAATATTAGGTGGTCATATTACTCCTGGAGGAGGATTCCAAGGTGGAGCGATGATTGCTGGAGGAATTATCCTTTGTTTATTGGTATTTGGTTTAGATGATTCTCCAATAAATCTTTCAGAGAATTTTATCACTGCCTTTGAATCAATAGGTGCTTTAGGTTATATCGTACTTGGGCTTATTGGTTTATATTTCGGAGGTTCATTTCTATACAATGTAGGTACTGATTTCTATTCAATTGTACCCTCAAATATTGTAAACATATTCCATTATCCTGATGTTACAAATGCGGGAATTGTACCTTATTTCAATATATTGGTAGGTTTAAAGGTATTTGTTGGTTTAACCGCTATTGTAATTGTATTTTTAGGTTTTAAATCTTTAAGTGAGGAAAAGGAGGAAGAAGAATGATAAATTTAGGTCCAATAATTTTTGGTTTAGTATTTGGATTTGTAATAGGATCTAGACTAAGGTATACTGAATACTTTACAAATTCTTCACTTATTGTAATGTTTATAATATTGGTATTAGTTGGGTGTTTGGAAGGAGCATTCCCATATTATACTGATTTTTCATTTTCAACTGGATTTATAGCTGCCGCTATAGCTTTAGTTTTATCAAAATTGATATTTGGAAGGAAAAAGAATACAAATTAAAAATTCTTAGTTTATGGAAGTTAATATTATGTTTTTATCTACAAATAATTGTGAAGGTTTGGGAGAATGTGTCAAACAGTGTCCTACTGAAGCTATACGATTAATAAATGGTAGAGCTTTTAGTTGTATTACTTGTGGTGCTTGTTATCGTGCTTGTCCTAACCATGCTATTTATAAAAATAAATATGGTGGTTATGGAGTCGATAGGGCAAAATGTAATGGATGTGGTGTTTGTAAATTTAATTGTCCTATAAATAATATTAAAATTGATGAAGATGGAGTTGTAAAAGGAATCTGTGCACGTTGTGGTGTTTGTACTGATATTTGTCCAAACAATAATAGGGTAGATGGTTTTGATTTAATTAAGGATAAACAGATAAGTTATTTAAAATCATTGGATGCGGCTCTTCCTAGATATGAAACTCATACTCGTCCTGCTACTGAATCAAAAACTAGATTATGTGTAAATACTAATTTGGATGATTGTATTTTATGCGGAAGATGTGAATATTACTGTCCTACAAATGCTATTCGTCTAACAGTAGATAAAGCTAGGGGATTATGTAACCAGTGTAATATCTGTGCCGATGTATGTCCAACTCAGTCTATTAAAAATGGCATAGTTAACTATGATACCTGTTCATTATGTTTAAACTGTCTTAAAAACTGTCCTAATGATGCCATAATTCTTGATGACTTTAAAATTTCCGTTAACAAGTTACAACAGGAAAATAATGGTAGCATTATCTCCTGTTTAAATTGCGGATTATGTGAAGATATATCAGAAACTGATTCATTAGTTATTGTTGACGGTAAGTTAAGGTATGATATTTCAAAAGACTTTGATACATTAAATAATTTTAATAAGTCTATTGAATATTGTCCTGTTTCTACTTTACATATTAATAGTAATGGAATTGTTATAAACAATATTGAAAAGGATTCCTATCTTGAGGGATATTGTACTTTGTGTAGTAATTGTGTGTCTGTCTGTGAGCAGAATGCACGTGTATATGATTTTGTTAAATGGGACGGTAAGGCAAATGATACATGTATTAACTGTGGAACTTGTGTAGAGGTATGTCCTGAAGATGCTATAATTCTTAAAAAAGAGGGAATTGAAGTAAATCTTGATGATTGTATACTCTGTGAAAGATGTGCAATTTATTGTCCTGTAGATGCGATTAAAAAATCTACATTATCTAAAAAGGTCATTATTGATGGATTTAATAAGATAGATCAAAACTTCTGTATTAATTGTAAATTATGTTATAATATTTGTC
Organism: Methanobrevibacter boviskoreani JH1; assembly: GCF_000320505.1. Lineage (NCBI taxonomy): Archaea > Methanobacteriati > Methanobacteriota > Methanobacteria > Methanobacteriales > Methanobacteriaceae > Methanobrevibacter > Methanobrevibacter boviskoreani. The sequence goes on along the minus strand of NZ_BAGX02000020.1, from coordinate 134,018 downwards.
CTGAAGATGCAATCATTGATAATGGAGACAGTCTTACAGTTAATCAGGATAAATGTATTTACTGTGGAGCATGCAAGAATATCTGCCCTTCAAATGCATTTATATTTGATAGGACATTTGTAAATAAAAATCAAACTATCAGGTGTTCAAAATGAAAAGTCTAATTAGAATCACATTAGAAGGTATTTATTCTAACTTTAAGAGGATTTTTTTTGCTTCAGATAGAGTTACTGATATGGATTTAAGAAATGATGTCTTAAATGGTAATGTTAAACCTGAAAAGAAAGTTGATACCGATGCTTGTATTGGTTGTGGTGGTTGTGCTAATGTCTGTCCAACCGGTGCCATAACTATGAAACGATTGGATCAAGCAGAATGGTTAGTTGATGGTTGGGCTAAAACTGAAGTTCCTGTATTTGATAGTAATAAATGTGTTGTATGTTATTGGTGTCATGATTTCTGTCCAATATACTCCTTATTTGGTGAGCAGGCAACAGTTCATCCAAATGCCGTTGGAGATATTACTATTGATACAAAGGAATTAATTGAGAAACCATTTAGAATACCTCAGGATAAACTTGAGTTTATTTCTCAGTATTTATCAGATAAAACTATTATTAAGAATCAGGAGAATAAATCAAAGAATTCTAAATAATTATTATTAACTTATTATTCATAATTATGGTAGGAGGATGTTATGAGTCTTAAATCTTATTCAAGGTCAAAAGCTATTCATATTATGTTAGTTTATACTGGTGGATGTAATGGATGTGATATAGAAATAGTAAATTCAGTACTTTCACCGAAGATAGATATAGAACAATATAATATTTTTTTAACATGGAATCCTCGTGAAGCGGATATTTTAGTAGTAACTGGCCCTGTAACTTATCAAAATAAAGCACCCTTGCTTAGGATATATGATGCAATACCAGAACCTAAGATAGTTGTAGCTGCAGGATCTTGTGCTTTAATGGGTGGTGTCTATAAAAATATTCATGGAGATATTCCTTCAGAAGAGATTATGGGTCCTGTCGATAATGTAATTCCGGTAGATGCAAAGGTTCCAGGATGTGCAGTCAGACCTCAGGATCTTCTGGCTGGAGTTGTATCTGTTTTACCTAAATTGTTAGATGCAGATTAAATTATTATTATATTTATCAATTGATTATTATTCAAAAATTATTATTGGGAGTTTAAAATGATTGAAGAAAAAATACCTAAATCACAGGGAGAACTTATTGAGACTGAAATTTCAATGGGTACTGTTCATCCTGCTGCTTTAGAGCCTTACAGAGTTCGTTTTTTTGTTCAAGACGAGATTATTCAAGAGGCGGAAATAACTATAGGGGTTAACCATAGAGGTGTGGAAAGAATTATGGAAGGGCTTCCTGTAGAAAAAGCAAATGCATTAACTGAAAAAATCTGTGGTATTTGTTCTAATTCTCATACCTGGAATTCTGTCATGGTTGCTGAGAAAGGTTTAAACATCGATGTTCCTGAAAGGGCAAATTATATTAGGGTTATTATGGGTGAACTTGAGAGATTACATAGTCATTTACTTTATTTAGCACATGGTAATGAAGTTTTAGGTCATGAAACTTTTGCCATGAGAATATTTTATATCAGGGAAACTGTAATGGAATTACTTAATATGATTGGTGGTAACAGGGTTCAATATGGAGTTTCTGTAATTGGTGGAGTAAGGCCAAGATGCCAGTTAGATGATATGAGGATTCAAAGGTTAAATGAGGGAATGGACAAATTAGAAAAAGACTTGACTAAATTTACTGATAGATTCACGTCAGATCCAATTGTAAACTCAAGAATTGAAGGTATTGGTATTTTACCTCCTAAACAAGCTAAAAAATTAGGGGTTACAGGTCCTTCTTTACGTGCTTGTGGTTTTGAATATGATTTAAGAACAGAAATGGAAGAATATGATGATTTTGATTTTAATGTTGCTGTATTGGATGGTTGTGACGTTAAATCTAACCTTTTACTCAGAGTTTTAGAATGTTTTGAATCTATTAAAATCATTAGACAAGCTGTAAGAAATCTTCCAAGCGGTCCAATTACAAATCGTAATTGGGAAATGTATGATTGTAAAGCACTTAAACATTATCTTGAGGTTCCACGTGGAATTTTATATGATTCTTATGCTATTGAAGATGGAAGGGTTAGAAGCTCTATAATTAGAACTCCATCCATGACCAATATTGGTGCAATGCAATATGCGGCTATTGGAAATCAAATAACCGACGGTCAATTATGTATTGTTCAATGTGACCCTTGCTTTACATGTACCGATAGAACATTTGAAATCATTGAATTATAAAATTAGAGGGAAAACATGGCAGATATTACAATTTTGTATTCAATTATAGGTGCAATTATTACTTTGATAATATGTTTTATAATTGGAACATTCCTACCAGGTATTGAAAGAAAATATGTTCAAGCTAGAATTCAACAACGTATTGGACCTATTGTTACTGCGCCGGGGATAATGGCTCCTATAAAATTTTCTTTTAAGGAAAATCTAAGGCCAAATTCTCCTGCTCCAGGTTTATATAAAGCATTACCTATAGTTAGTTTTCTAGCAGTATTGTTGATTTTATTATTTTTAACTCCTCAAATGTATCCTGCATACCTACTTGCAAGTATCATTGCAATTGTTGGATTGTTGAAAGTAGAAGAAGTGTCTTATGTGTTAATGGGATCTTTATCTAAATCAGTAATGTCTCTATCTTTAAAATTTCCAGATATAGTTAAGGGTGCAGCTCACACTTCTGGTATTGTTAGATCTCATTTGGAGGATATTAGTTCCAAAAGATCTCTTAGGATGATTACTTATGGTTCCTTTCCTTTATATTTAGCATTATTCGTTCCAGTTGTTTCAGCTAAAAGTTTATATTTGTCCGATATTATTAAATATCAAATGGCAAATGGTCCTTTATTATTTACAACACAGGGTATATTGGCTGCAATTGTATTTTTTATAGGATCAGTGATAGTATTAAACGAATCTCCATTTAATATAATAGAGGCTGAAGCCGATGTTATTCAAGGACCCTATATGGAATATATTGCTGGTTATCGTTCTGTAATCTATTTATCTAAAGGATTATTAATGTTTACATTATCTGCATTATTTACAATATTGTTTTTAGGAATCCCTCTTGATCTATTATCCTGGAATTTTATTGTATTTGTTGTTGTTGCATTAATATTCACATTATTCATTGGTATTTTAAATGCTTTTACACCTATATTCACAAACAAACAATTTTATCCAGTTGTAATCGCTTCTACTTTATTAGGTGTACTTGCAATAGTTATAGGAATTTTAATTTAGAAAGGTGATTTATTTGAAATTTATTGTTAGACCATATCATATAATTAGTTTGGGTGGTTATATTGTTGAATGGGATTTTCCATATAGAAACATTATTGTAGTTAATAAAACATCTGAACCTATTAAGATTGAAATTCCTGTATTTGATGAAAGTTGGATAGAAGAACACAGAAAATTAGATTTGGATATTATTCCTGTAAGGGAGGAGGATAATTTTCTTATGATGTATAAGAAAGCTCACGCAGAACTTGATGAGATAAAATCCAAATTATGACCTTTTTTCAATTTTTAATTATTATCTTTTTTTAAATTTTTATACTATTATATTCAAATTATTAATTAATAATTAAGTGGTATTATGAATAGTTATGCAATAACAATTAAAACAAAGGAAAAGAAAGGGGTATTAGTTCAAATAACAGATATCATATCTTCATTTGATATTAACATTTCTTTTGTAAATTTATTTATTGATAAAAAGGATATTGCTTTTGTAAACTTAGAATTGGAAGATGTTAACAATATTACATCTTTAATAGAAAAATTAAATACCTTGGATTCAGTTTTATCTGTGAATATTCACCGTTCTGCAAATGACATATTTGGAAAACGCATACTTATCTATGGTGGAGGAGCACAAGTATCACAAGTAGCATTAGGTGCAATCACAGAGGCAGACAGACATAATATCCGTGGTGAGAGAATAAGTGTAGATACATTACCTGTTGTAGGTGAGGATGCCATTGCTGAGGCGGTTAATATCTTAAGCAGGACTCCTAGAGTTAAGGTATTAGTTCTTGCTGGTTCTTTAATGGGTGGAAAAATAGTCGAGGAGATAAAGAAGCTTAAAAAATTCAATGATCTAATTGTTTTCAGTTTAAACATGCCTGGTGGCGTAGCTGAGGTTTCTGATTTGGTTGTAACTGATCCTATTCAGGCAGGTGTTATGGCTGTAATGCAAGTAGCAGATACTGCCGTATTTGATTACCGTAAATTACCTGAAAATAAAAGAAGATTTTAATCACTATTAATTTTTTTTTATATTTCTATTGGATTTTCATAATCGTCCAAGCAAATGTCTTTGAATTCACAGTTTTTACATTTGTTTAAATCATATTTTGCTGTTGGAATTTCTTTATTATAAAGAATGGTTCTTACATAATCTATTTTTCTAAATAAACTTTTTCTTAGGTTTGCATCAATCACCACAGGTCTTCGCTCTCCGATATTTACATAATCTACAAACCCTACATAAACCTCTGTTTCAAACTCCTCTTCTATAAGTATGGAGGTAAATGCAAGTTCAATGGCATCACTATCCCAAACACCTTTTATAGGTGGAATTGATGTTTTAAAAATTATCGGGTAGTATTTTCCCTGTATAATTTCTATTTTTTCAGCTATCCCTGTAATTTCTAGCTCTGGATCTCTTAGGATATAATTATACATTGCTGTTGGAAATAGTCTTTCGGTGATGTTATGGCCGTTTTCATTGGTTAAATCCATTAATCTTTTTGATTTTAAACTTAATAGTCGAATGTTATATTTGGATTCCTGCATTAAATCATTTTTATATTTTTCAATATCCTCAATGTCATATTTCTCGGGATCATAAATTTCGTTTAATTGATTGTTTATATAATAATTTATATTTTTACTTAATTCTTGTTCGATTCTTTTTAAATCCATGTTCCTATTTAATCTTTTTAGATTTCTTTGAATTAAATCTTGAATATCAAGTCTAATCTCTTTTATTCTTTTTCCAGCTTCGTATCTTTCGTTTTTAATCTCATTTTCATGTATGTTATCCTCATAGTATAATTTTAATGGACAGTACATATAGGTTTTAATCTTTTTTAAACTAATCATTTTATCACTTTTCAGTATTTAAATATTATAATTCTTGTTTTATTCTATAAAACTAATAATATTTAAATATGGAAGTAAATAGTGATTGTAAACTTTTAATTTATAGAATAATTTAATATATGGTATTTATTTTAGTTTTAAAGATTTTTTTTATTTTTAAAAATATTTTAATCTCTAGATATTTTTTCATTTTAAATAGTTGAAATATTTAAAAAGTTTCTTTTAATAAAAATACTGTGGCTGAATTCAATTTTAGATTTTTAAAAAAATAGAGTTTAAAACGTGGTATTATGCCTTTTTATGAAAATTCATAATGGTTATGGCTATTAAAAAGTGATTTTATTTAATTTTTAAATATTGGTTTTTATAGTTTAATATTAGATGGTAGGTTTTGTTTTGGTTAAAATTGATTTTTATAGTTTATAGTAAAAATAGCATTTTCCTAAAGAATTTTTATTTGATTATTTTAAAAATAGGATTGATAATTACAATAATTATTGATAATAATAGGGATTTAATCAATGAATCTTGTAATTATTTTGTTTTAATATTGTATATTGCTTTAATAGTGTTTATCCATCTACAGGACTATCTTTTAGTTTTATATATTCTCCAATAGATTCCCTTGTTGAACCTACTAGAATTCTATACCATGGTTTTTTACCTTCAGTAATTACTTTTTCAACTTTTCCTCTTGCAACAGCTCTTTCACCTTCCATGACCTCTCCTGCATAGGTATGTGTAAATGATGCAAGTCCTGTTATCTCTACATCTACGCCGTCTAAAAGTTTTACATCGGTAATTTCATATACTGCCGGATTATCCATTGCCTGGATTGAGTTAGTAATGGTACATTCTATTTCTGCAATGCCTTGAGGTTCATATCTTGTATCACCATATTTTCCCTCAACCTCATCAAGGTTTCTAGTACATAGAATATCAAATAATGTATTTCTGATTACTCCCCTATTGAACTTTCTTGATTCATACCAGCAAAATTCCTCTTTAGTTAAACTGTCATCTTTAATTCTCTTATGGTATAACCTTTCCCAAAACTCATTTTGAATAGGATTAAGAACTATTTTTCTTTTAGATTCTCCTTCCCCTACTTCCACTTCCTGATCATGGTATTTTTTAAATGTATTAACTGCTTTTCTATGATTTTCCAAACCATAAACAACAAAGTCTAAATCTGAGCTTTCGGCCTTTTGAAGTCCTGGACAGGTGGATCCGGAAATACCTAAGTTTTCATAATCGATACCTGCAATATAGTGGAAGAAATCAGATAAGTCAATTAGCTTTTCCCTTGTTTCCTTGGTAACTTTCTTGTCTTTACCTTCTCTAATCTCTTTAAGTCTATCCTCTGGTCTAATGATTTTATCTACTTTGTCTATTGGTACTCCCATCATTGGAACGTTAGCAACTTCTGAGAAATATAGGTAATCCGGATGGTTTTCTTTTAAATAATCAAATGCCTCTTTTGAGTTTACTTTTGAATATTTCTTACCGTTTTTCTCCCTATCTCCATTTGGATTAGGGATGTATCTTAAAAATGAAATGATTCTATTGTTGGGATGTAGATAATTAGTTGATGCAAAGTATAAATCGTCTTTTGTATGTATAAAATCTCTAGTTCTTACTTCTATCATTAAAATCACTTATTTAAATTCTTGTTTTTAAAAAAACAACTATATTATATTAAACATTTATTTTTATTATTTATTATTTATTCTTATTTTTCTTAATAGATTTTTTGATTTGTGTCTTTTTAATTTTAAAACCTGGTTGGATTAAATTTCCAAGTTAAATATTTAAAATAAACCATTAGTGTTGTTTTATAAAAATCCTTTATAATTTGGGGTGTTTTTATAGTTAATTATTTAAAGCTCATTATTTTTTTAAATTATCTCTTTAAACATGTCTATATTTATTATAGTTCTAGCTTTCCTTTCATTGCTTATTTTGTTGGTGGTATTTTAAACTTTTACAATATTTTTTTTTAAATTGAAAGATTAATTTATTTTAATTTGAAAAAACATAATATAATTACTTAATAAAAGATTTTTAATTATTGATTTTTATAGGAGAAATCACATGTCAATTATACATAAACACATTGATAAGAAATTTGCTTATGATGGAAGTCAAATAAATCCATTATGGGCTTTTAGAGAGTTTGATATTAGAGGTTCCTCAATTATATCCTGGAGAGGACCTATGAATATTCGTCCTGATAATATTAAGGATTTTGCAGATGTGGGTAATGAAATCAAATCCGATGAGATGTTTCATACCATGACTGAGTTTTTTGATTGTCAGCCTGCTAACATGAGAATTGCCTACTTGCGTCAAAGGCTTTTAATCTTAATATTTAATGAAAAACTAGCTGGAAAAGGTGTAGTTGCCCACCGTGATGGGGATGATATTTATATAGATTCCAGAAAACTTAGTGTATGTATTGCATCAGCAACACTCAGTTCAATGAAAATCCATTTCGCATTAAATATTCATGATAGCGGAACCCCTGATGATGTTGACACAATAGGATTATTTGACATTAAAGATTCAGAGGGTAACTATATCTTTGATGATGACAATATTCTCGATTTTATGAATGATGTTTTAGATGCATATATTGATGAACTAGAAACAATTGAATTGGATATAAGTAAAACTAAACTATTGGATTTTTAAATTTTTAGAAGGTGTATTTGATGAAAATAATTATTAATGGTATTAATGCTAATTTGAGATTCTCTGCAGCTCATATAATTCCAGGTCATGAAACCTGTGGATTTATTCATGGACATTCCTATTTTGTTGATATTGAAATTGAGGGTGAAAAGGCCGGAGAATATGATTTTGTTGTGGATTTTAAACAGGTAAAGCCAATTGTAAAAGGATTATGTGATAGTTTGGATCACAGGTTGTTAATTCCAATCTATAATGGGGTCATGGATTTCAATGGAATTGACAATGACAATATCTCTATTGAAAGCTTTGATAAATATGGTAGCGTACAATTTAAAATTGGTAAAAAGGGATATACTATCCCAAAAGAAGACTGTGTTCTTCTTCCCTTAAAATATACCTCAGCAGAAGCTTTATCCGAATACTTCGTAAATAAATTAAGTGAGGCTCTTAAAGATAATAAAAACATACACTCTATTTCCGCATGTGTAAATGAGGGTATTGGTCAAGGGGCTATGTTTACTAAAATTTTAGATTAAGGGTTTAATATGTTAGAAGCACCAATTGTTGAAATATTTTCATCTATTCAGGGTGAAGGTCTTTTAGTAGGTAGAAGGCAGATATTTGTCAGATTTGCAGGATGTAATTTGGATTGTAATTACTGCGATACTGAAGATTCCAAATCTGTTAAAAACGGGGAACTTAAATCAGTAGATTATGTGGTAGATAGAATCAACAGTCTTAAAACAGAGGACTTACATTCCATATCCTTCACTGGTGGGGAACCTCTCTTATATGCAGACTTTATAAGAAAAGTCATTGATAGAATTGATACTCCCAGTTTTCTTGAAACTAATGGTACCTTTCCTAATGAAATTAAAAAACTAGATAATCTGGATTATGTGTCATTGGATATTAAATTACCAGAACACTTTGACGGTGATTATAACAATAAAATATTTGATAGGGAAATAGAATCAGTAAATATTCTACTGGAAAATTCAATTAAGGTATATTGTAAAATTGTTCTTTTTCCAGAGTCTGGTCTAGACTATGTTGAAAACTTAGCCTCAAGAATGAGTAATGAAATTAATGATAAGGATTTGGTTTCTGTTGTTATACAACCAGTTAGTCCAATTAGCAGGTGGAAAAATAGTAAGGATTTGCTTTTTAAATTTTCACAGGCTATTGGTAAATATATGGATGTTTTAACAATTCCCCAGTTACATAAATTCTTGGAAATTGAATAATTCTTTTATCTTATATTTTTATCAGTTTTTAGAATTCGGTAATTTCTATTTTTTTTATTTTTATCTGTTTTGAAATTGAATAAACTCTATTTCATATTTTCTAGTTTTAAGAACTTGATGATTTTGTTTTTATTTTTTATGGTTTCTGGATTGGATTATTATCTTTTTTATTTAAACCATTCATTCTTATTTTTTATGGTTTTTGGATTGGATTATTATCTTTTTTATTTTTGAAATACTTTTAATATAGCTATTTTTATAATTGAGATTTTCCTGAAATCCAATTTTAGATTTGAAAATACTTAAAATGTAAAACTTAGATTTAATCTCTTTCCTTAAATTGGATTTTATTAAAACTTCTTTTAAATAGTTTATATTAAAATTTAAATTTTTTTTTAAAATTATGTCCAAGTTTTTTATAACTTTCTTATAAAATCTATTTTTAAAAAAATCATATAGAAAACATTATTATTATTAAATATGTAATATTTATATGATTGAAAAAAAGGTGATTTAAAAAAAGATTTTAACTATTTTTTATAGAATAAAATATTAGTTAATTTTAGAAAATTACTTCTAATTTTATTAATAATTCTTCTACTGTTTGACATTTTTTAATATAAATTATTCTATTTTGTCTTATTTGGTTTAAGTAATTGTTAATAATTTTGAGAGTAATTATCTTTTTCAATTTTTAATTAAAAAGAGAGGTGTGTTCTATGAAAGATATTAACACTAAAAATTTAAAATCCAGAAATAAAGGATCTGTTGAACGTGAAACTAAACTATCTGAGCATGACGGGGATTTAATGAGTTTAGCAAGTAAAGATGTTATTACTGTACCTCCTACTACAACCATTAAAGACACTGCTCAATTAATGATAGATAATGAATTCAGGAGGATTCCTGTTACAGACCCTGGTTCTGGAAAACTTTTAGGTATTGTAACCTGTATGGATATTATTAATTTCTTAGGTGGTGGAGATAAATACAATATCATAAAATACAAATGTAATGATAATTATCTTTCAGCAATCAACGAACCAATTAAGGAAATCATGACTCGTGGTGTAATCACTATGAATCATAAATCTACTATTCGTGAATCTGTTAAAGTCATGGTTGATAATCATGTTGGTGCAATGCCAATTGTAGATAAAGAAGACAAATTAGTTGGTATTGTTACAGAAAGAGATTTCGCTTTATCTCTAGCTGGCGTATTAACTGATCAATTAGTTCAAGATTACATGACTACTGATGTAATCACTATTACCCCAGGTACTTCCTTTGACTATGTAACCAAATTTATGGTAAGAAACAGTTTCAGGAGATTACCAATCGTAAGTGAAGATGAGAATATTCCAGAACATACTCCAGAAAAACTTGTTGGAATTGTTACATCAACTGATATTTTAAGATACTTCATTGATAAAAAATTCTTCTCTCAAATGAAGACTAACAGTGCAGAGGAATTATTAGGAGATCTTAAAATTTCTGAGGTTATGTCTAAAGGTGCAAGAACTGTTGAACCATTAACTAGACTTGGAGATTTCTCTGAATTATTAAAAGAGAAGAATATTGGTGGAGTTCCAGTAGTTAAAAACGATAAAGTTCTTGGAATTATCACTGAAAGAGATATTCTTAAAGCTATTAATGATAGTTAGATTTAATATGTCTATGAATCATTAAATTAATAAGTTTTTTTAATTATATTTCTAGTTTAATTATTAATAGAATAGCTCCTTCAATATGGTTTTAGCTTATAGATTTGCTATTTTATTGGTAATTTTACTAATAATCCCTAGGAGGTATATTTATGCAAATTAGAAACATTATGTCTGAGGATTTAGTAACTATCGATAAGGATCAAAATATCTTAGATGGTTTAAAATTACTTAGAAAAAACAATATTTCCAGATTACCTGTAATCAATACTAATCAGGATAATGAAAGGGAATTAGTAGGTATTGTATCAGAAAGGGATATTGCAAAAAAATTAGGATCTTCAAAAACCAACAATTTAACTCCTGCTAAATTACATATATCCTCTGTTATGGTTAAAGACGTTGTAGCAGTAGATGAATCAATGAATTTGGCTGATGTTGCAAACATCATGTTGGATAATGGAATTGGTTCTGTACCAATCGAATCCAATGATGTTATGGTTGGAATTGTTTCAAAAGCTGACTTTGTAGATTTATGTACTGGTAGGGCTTATGATAAAGTTAAAGTTGAAGATGTTATGACCGAGGATGTTATTACAGTTTCTACAGAGGACAGATTAGTTCATGCAAGACGTACTATCATTGATAATAAAATTGGTAGATTACTTGTTACCGATGAGGATAATGGTCTTGTTGGAATTATCACTTCTAAAGATATTATCAGGGCTCTCATGGATTTCAAAAAGAAAACACCTGAAAAATATCAAAAAACACAAATCAAAAATATTTATGTAAAAGATATTATGTCTACTGCTGTTTCCGGAATCTCTAAAGATGCAAGTATTTCTGAAGTTGCAGGTTTAATGAAGGAAACAGGATTTAACGGATATCCTGTAACTGATGAAAACAACAACGTTGTTGGAATCATTACTCAAACAGATTTACTTGCTCTTGTAGCAGACATAGAAAGTGAATAATTTTATTTTATAAAGCTAAAATTCATTTTAGCTTTTTTTACTATTTTTTTGGAGGTTTTTTAAATTTCCCATATTGCTTTTTTAGGACCTGAAGGTACCTTTACTCATCAGGCTGCTTCTATTTTAAAGGATAAATTATATGATGACTCAACGGAACTTGTCTATTTTGATACCATTAATGATGTGATGGATGCAGTTATCACATCTAAATGTGTTAAAGGTGTAGTTCCAATTGAAAACTCTATAGAAGGTCCTGTCAATGTCACTTTAGATGCACTGGTTCATGAATATGATCTGATGATTGAAGGTGAAATTGTTCTTCCTATTAATCATAATCTTATGGCTCCTAAGGGACTTGAGTTATCTGATATAAGTGATGTTTATTCCCATCCCCAAGCATTGGCACAGTGTCATAACTATATTTTGAACAATTCTTTTAGGGTTCATTCAACGTCAAGTACTGCTGCAGCATGTAAAAATATTGTAAACTTTAAAAATTCAGCTTCAATTGGTACTGTTAAGGCTGCAGAATTATATGGTTTAAATATTCTGGATGAGAATATTCAGGATGTAGACAATAATGAAACAAGGTTTGTAGTCTTGTCTAAACATGATTCAAGACCCACAGGTGATGATAAAACGAGCATTGTATTTTCATTACATGATGATAGGCCTGGTGGATTATATGGAATTTTAGGCATTTTTGCAGAGTTTTCCATAAACCTGTCTAAAATAGAATCAAGACCTTCTAAACAGGGATTAAACAAGTATGTCTTCTTTATTAATTTTGAAGGCCATAGGCAAGATAAGGATATAAGTAAAATCCTAAAGTTAATTGGTGAAAACACTTCCTTTTTCAAAGTATTAGGTTCATATCATTTAATTCAATAGGAATCAGTTTTAAAAATTTAATTCTATAAATTTTCTATAATTTTAAAAGATTAATGTGATATTAGTCAATTTTTAAGTATATGGGATTCTCCATGTTTTTTATTCTATTTTTTTTTAATTGTTAGGGATTTTATTTAATTTTCAATATTTTTGAATTTTTAATAAAGCTATTTTTTAAGGGGAATTTCTAGATATAATCATAATAATTTTATATGAAAAATAATAAATAAATAGATTAATATATTTAATTTAAATAATATTTTTAAAATTTTTTTTAGGTTGATGGTATTATTAATCCAGATAAAGAAAAGCTTATTAAAGTCATGAAAGAACTTAAAGCTGATCATCAAGCAGGTAAAATCTCAGATGAGAAGTATAAGGAGTTATCACGACAATATATGATTAAGTTAAAGAACATTGATGCTTCCAGCAGAATTCGTGCCATGCAAGGAAGACAGTTTTCTTCATCTAGTAAACCTAAACGTAATTACAGACCTGACAGAAGGGCTGCAGAGTTAAGCAGGAAGGAAGATGAAAGACTTGTTCAGAAATATATTGTTAATCCTAAACGACCTGTTAATAATAATAAACCTAAAGCAAGTAAAAGTAATAAGGGAAAATACAGTATTCTTGTAGTGTTGTTTTTAATCATTGCATTTACTGCAGGAATTGGATTTGGAATGTTCAACTTTGATTTTCAGGCTGTTAACATTTCTGATGCCTCTGCAGTTGTAACTGACTCTGCTTTCCCGGTGGTTATAGAAAATAATACAACTTCTAATGTAACTAGTACCAGTACCTCAGACTCAGGTAGTTCCGATACCTCTACTGCCACTACCTCAGATAGTAGCGGTTCTACTACAAGTAGTTCTGATACTGGTGGTTCTTCATCAGGTGGTTCTGATACTGGTGGTTCAGATTCTGGTGGTTCTTCATCAGGTGGTTCTGACTCTGGAGGCTCTGACTCTGGTGGTTCTTCATCAGGTGGTTCTGACTCTGGTGGTTCTTCATCAGGAGGATCAACTCAATAAATTAATATCTTTTAATTTATTAATTATTTTTTTTATATGGTGGATTAATCATGAAAAAATCTTATATTGTTTTAGGAATAATTATTATTTTATTATTAGTTGGTGCAGCGGTAATGTTTTCCAATCATGAGAGGAGTCAGAACAATACAAATCAAACAGATGTTCAAACTGTTTCTCAAAATGGTGTTGTTCTTAAATTTCCGTCTGATTGGGTTATAGCTAAAGCTGAAACAAATGATACTGTTGTAGCTATTGCAGATTCTAAGTCAATTGATTCATCTTCAAAATATGGCCGAGTAAATGTTAATGTTGAAAAAAGAGATTTAAATGGTGAATCATTAAATACATTTGTTAACCAAACATATTCATCAATATTATCTAATTCATCAAATCAATTAGTATCTTTAGGAAATTCTACTGCCGTTAATGGTAAAGAGGCTTATGAGGCAGAATATCTTTCTGATATAGGTAATAACACTAAAGAGCATAGGGCAGTCTGGGTTGAAAGTAATAACCAAGTTTACGTAATATTGTGTACTGCTCCTCAAGGTCAATTTGAATCTGTGAATAAATACTTCAATTATATAATTTCAAATATTGAAATTTCTTAATCTTTATTTTTTTTATTTATTTTAATTATTATTGGCTAGTATAATCTATTATAAAAACAGTATTTTATTTTGTTTGAATATTAAATATTTAAAAATCAAGCATTTGGCCAAAACTTTATTATTTTTTATTTTTAAATTTAAATAGTGATTTATATGATAATATTATGTGTTACTGGCAGTATAGCTGCTACAAAATGTGTTCAATTAGCTAGAGATTTAAGAAGAAACGGACAGGAAGTTAAATGTTTTATGAGTGATGCGGCTTGTAAGATTATTACTCCGACATCAATGGAGTTTGCAACCACTAAACCTGTTGTAACTGAACTTACAGGACAAATTGAGCATGTTAAATATTCTCAGGAAGATTTGATTTTAGTTGCTCCTGCAACTGCTAATGTTATAAGTAAGTTTGCATATAAAATATCTGATAATCCAATTAATGCTTTATTAATTGCGGCTTATGGTCATGATACTCCAATTTTAATGGTTCCATCAATGCATGATTCAATGTATAGGGCTATTGGTGAAAATATTGAAAAGTGTAAAAATGACGGGGTTCATTTTGTAGATCCTAAGATGGCAGAAGGTAAGGCAAAATTCCCTGATATTGGAAATATTGTACTTGAATCATTAAGATTAATTAACTTAAATAAAGCTGATAAAGAATAATCAATTTGCTGACTTTCTTATCACTGCTCTTTATTAATTATATTCTAATTGATGATTACTAATTGAATCTCTTAAAAGAATTCAATTGTTTATTTTATTTTATTTTTAATTTTTTTAAAATTCTTATTCTGATTTAAAAATTTATTTCATGATACTATGAAAAACTCAATTATAGGTAAAAAGGTTTTAATAAATTTAGGTGGAACATATGAACCTATTGATCCAATCAGGGGAATCTCTAATAAATCCTCTGGTAAAATGGGTTTAGCACTTGCTCGTGAAGCATATATCCGTGGTGCGGATTTAACATTGATTGCAGCTAAATGTGATGTTGAAATTCCTTCAATATTTAACACGGTTCATGTTGAGACATCATCTGAGATGAATGATGCAATTAAAGGCATGATTGGTGACTTTGATGTTTTCATTGCAAGTGCTGCAATAAGTGACTTTGAACCGATTGAGATGAAGTCTCATAAAATCTCTTCCTCACTTAATATTTCACTAGAGTTTAAACCTGTGGAAAAAATAATTCGTCAAATAAAAGATATAAACGAAGATGTATACTTAGTTGGTTTTAAAGCTCAGTATGATATAGGTGAAGATGAGCTAATTAACCATGCTTTAAAACAAATTGAAACTGCAGGTGCAAATCTTGTAGTTGCAAATGATCTTGCCCATAAGGGATGTGGATTTGGTTCTGATACTAATGAGATTATATTGGTTCATGATGACGGTAGCTATAATAAGATTCCACTTGCATCTAAAGATGTTCTTGCATCTATAATCTTTGATGAGATAGAAAAAGCATTTTAATATTATCTTTATAATTAATGAATATTTAATTCGATTTTATTATAAAAAATTAATAATAAATAAAATTGATTTTTTCAAAAGATTATAATTTTTTCATAAATAATATTCCATTTATTTAAATTCATTAAATTAAAAAATGATTTTTGTAAAATTTATATCAAAATTTTATGTTTTTTTTGGATTCTTAATAAGGTTTTTAATATCTAGATTTAATTTATAATCACATTTTTTAATATTTTATTTAGTTAAAAATCTTTAAATTTTGTTTAATCTATTTAATGAATAGTAATACTTTTTTTTAAATTTTTATGGAATTTTTAATAGAAAATAAATTCTTTAAACTTAATATAAAATTAGATAAAATATTAGGATAAAACGTTTTAAAAATAGTAAAAATTAAAAATAAGTTCAATCCTCTAGATTCATACTGATGTGGAGTATTTATAGAGTGAATTGCATCTAGAGGCGATCTTTTGAACTAATTTTTATATATTGCATTAGCATTTAATTATATCTAATTACTAATATAAAAAGGTATCAATAGTAATACTTTTTTAATATTTCCACCTAAATTTTTAATGGTTTATAATCAATTATTTTTCTAATTTAGATATGGAATCATTACTAAAATCTAATTTTAATAGAGTAATAATTTATTATTTTTTTAAGTATACTAGTTAAGATAATAAAATAAAATTTAATTCAATATTCATATATGAATTATAAAAATAGTGGATAAATATTCATTAATGTGAATATTTTTATTAAATAGTATAGCTATAAAATTTTAAAAGTATAATATTTTTTTTATTTAAAAAAAATATTATTAATAATTATTAGTTTTATTTAAAAAGACCTTTCAACAATAAAACAGATATGGTCTTTCTCATATGGCTCTAATTTAACTTTCTCAACAATAGAGTATCCATTAGCTTTTAATATTTTTTCCTGTTCTTTATAAACAGTTTTTGGTTTAATATTAACATTAATACTCCTGGATTTAATCATAAATACTCCTTGTCCAGAGTCTTTCATAAAAAGATCCATGTTGTCAATGAACAATTGTGTTTGTGTAGGTTGTGCAACATCACAATATACCACATCCACTTTATCGACTAAGTTAAGGTAATCCTTAGGTTTAGTTGCATCATTTAAAAGAGGTGCAATATTAGGTCTTGTTTGACAAAGTCTTGATAATTTCCTCATACTTACAGGTGAAAATTCCACTGCAAATATCCTACCTTTTTTAACAATATCTGAAATATGTGAAACAGTAGTTCCTGTAGATGCACCAAGGTATAATACATTTGAATGTTCATCCATGTTTAGTTTACTTAATCCATTATGTAATGCTGCAGATAATTTTGATCTGTTAGGGTTCCATATCCTGTATTCTTTTCCTGTTTTCTCGTCTTTTACTAAAGGTTCACCATAAACCCTGGTTCCAGGAATTAGGTTTTCTGTAGCTATGTCATTGTTTATTTCATAAACTTCCATTTTATCAACTTACCTTTATTTTAATAAGCTTTTTTATATTCTTGTCTTTTAAATCTTAATCATTTTATATATTTAAATTATTGGATTGACTATTTTAGTCATTCTTTTATTGGATATAACAAAATAATCTATTTAATATATTTTTAAATTGTAAATAAATTTAATTAATTATTTTTTTAACTTATTTATTTTAATTTAATGCTTTCTTCTTTTTGAACGTCTTCGTTTTTTAGTTTTCTTATGATGCTTTGATTTTTTAGAACTTTTTCTTTTATTGGTATTTTTATTAGTAGATTTTGGTTTTGGGAAAGGATTCTCCTTTTCAATTTTCTCAACTTCCTCCTCAAATTCTACTTTAAGGTTTCTGTTAATGTCATCTGTAAAAACATCTTTTCTAACTGCAAATGTTATTTTAGAAGCAAGTCTTCTTGCAATCTTTCCTCTATTCCAATAGTTACTAGTTCTAACAAAGGGGTTTTGGTAGATTAGGCCATGTTTAGGGGGATTCTCACCAGTTTTAAGATGTCTAAATAATGCCTTCTCAGCACCCATAATCTGAATGGTGCTTGCAGAATATGTTGCAAGTCGCTTTATACTTCCAGCATGGGCTATTAATTTAGCTCCTAATGTTGCTCCTAGTAAATCTTTAAGGTTTGGTGCAATCTTTTCCATCTTGTCTTCAATATATTTCTCCATCGAGGATCTCGTATTTTGAAGGGACATTATGGATCTTGCATAACCATTAATTATTTCGATGTCCTCATCTTTTAAATCTGCACCGTTACTTATTTGGATATTATTTAAGAGTTCCGGATTATTTTCAATGATCTTCTCTCGATTATTGTCATAGTCAACAATTAATTTAACATATGTTTCATTGTTGTGTAAGGTTTCAATCTCCGGAAAATAGATTGTCTCCCACTCTCTTAATCTTTCAATCAATTTAGATATCTCTTCATCAACCTCATCGATTGCATTTACGGCTTGAATTAAGACCTTGTCCTCTTTCTGTGAGGATTCTTTCATCTTCAATATTGCAATCTGATTGGAGATATTTGTTAGTTTTTCATTGTATTCCTCTGGTGAGGAAACGAAGTTTATGTCTTGAAGAATTTCTAATAAATGGGCTCTTAAATATTCTCCACCTTTATTGGGACGTTTTATTCTGATTTTTTCATAATTTTTTAATTCACTATAATCAGAATGTCTATTGCTGGTTTCAATAACTATCTCATCATATTCATCTGGTGTTTTTTCAATTAATGAGATTTCTTCACTTGTAAGAATGTTCTGATTTATATCATGAAGTTTTGATCCTGCCTCATCATCCTTAAAAAGAGTATAGTCAATTAATTTTAGATTGGAATCAAAACTTAAAAATCCAGCAATACAATTTGTTATATATATTTCCATATTTCATATTATGTTTTTATATAATATTAAAGTTTTCTTTTGAATTATTTAAAAGTTTATTTTCTATTTTATATTTATTTATTTTATATTTTTAAATAATATTAATTATCTGTTCATATATAATCCATTGTCTAATTATATTTTATAAATTTTATAATCTTTTTAAATAATTAGTTTTTAATGGTCTTAATCTTATTTTTAAAATCATTTAGTTTTGAATTATTTTTTAATGGATTTTAATTTGTTAATTTTAAGATATTGGATTTTGATTATGATTTGTCTTTTTTTTTATTTCTGATTTCTTTTATCCGTATTTTTAATTGAATTTCTTCAATGATTATAAATTCTATAATGGATTTTTTAAATTTATATTTTCCTTTATCTATTTTTTTTACCCGGATTTCTATTACATAATTATAAATCTTAGATAAATCATAAATCATTAATAATTAGATTATTATATTTTATATTCTAATTTAAATTTAATTGAATTATTTTTACATGTCCGGATATAAAATTTTAGTAATTTCAATAATTTGGAAGTATTGTTATTTAATAATTAAATGGAGTATTTTTATGTTAGAAACGGAGATATGTGGTATTAAACTTAAAAATCCTTTAATGTTGGCTGCAGGTATTATGGGTAGCAATGGAAGTAGTTTAAACAGGATTTTAGACTCAGGCGCTGCTGCGGTAGTGAGCAAATCCTTCTCAAAAGATCCAAATCCAGGTTATCATAATCCAACAACAGTGGAGGTTACTGGAGGTATTATAAATGCAATAGGTCTATCCTCTCCTGGTGTTGATGCTTTTTCTAAAGAGTTGGATGCTGTAAAAACAGGTGAAGGCCAGGCTCTAATAGCATCAATTTACGGTGCAAATCCTGAGGAGTTTACATATGTAGCACAGGAAATCGAGGATTTGGTGGATATGATTGAATTAAATATTTCTTGTCCCCATGCAATGGAAGGTTATGGTGCATCAATTGGTCAGGATCCTATTTTAACTGAAAAGATTGTTGGTGCTGTTAAGGATGCAGTGGATTTACCTATTATTGCAAAATTGACTCCAAATGTAACTAGTATTACAGAGATTGCACAGGCTGCCGTAGACGGTGGAGTGGATTGTTTAAGTTTAATTAATTCATTAGGTCCTGGAATGAAAATCGATTTGAAAACAGGATATCCTATTTTGGCAAATAAGTTTGGTGGAATGAGTGGACCTGCAATTAAACCGATAGGTATTCGCTGTGTTTATGATGTTTTTGATGCAGTAGATGTTCCTATTATTGGTGTTGGAGGAATATCCAACTATGAGGATGTAGTTGAATATTTATATGCAGGTGCAAGTGCTGTGCAGATAGGTACCTCCATAATGGATGAGGGTATTGGAGTATTTGATGATATTTCACAGGGCTTAAATGATTTTATGATTGAAAATGATTTTAAATCCATTGATGAAATGGTGGGATTTGCTCATAAAGATTAAGGGGTGTAAAGATGAATGTTCCAAAAGTTTTAAAAATAAAATCTGTTGTTGAAGAGACACCAACTATCAAAACATTTATTTTCGATTGGGATATGGATGAAGATACAACTCCTTATCCAGGTCAATTTATCATGGTGTGGAATTTTAAGGATGAAAAACCAATGTCTATATCCTATATAAATCGTGAAGAGGAGGAAATTGGAATTTCAGTTAAAAATATTGGTCCTTTTACAGATGATATTCATAAATTAAATGCTGATGATCTATTAGGTCTTAGAGGTCCTTATGGTCATGGATTTGACATACCTTCCGGTAAGAAGATATTGGCTATTGGTGGTGGAGTTGGAATGGCTCCCATTGCGGCTTTTACCGATGAAGCTATAAAAAATAATGATGTGGATGTGGTATGTGCAGCCGTAAATAAAGATGAGCTATTGTTTGAGGATAGACTTAAAAATTCAGGTGCAGATGTATATAATGTTACAGATGACGGATCCTCAGGATTTAAAGGATTTGCAACTGATAGAACCATGGATTTGCTTAAGAACAATACCTATGATTCTGCAGTAGTATGTGGACCTGAGGTCATGATGAAACCTATCTATGATATCTTGGAGGAAAACAATATAGATGCAGAATATTCCCTTGAAAGATATATGAAATGTGCTATAGGTATATGTGGTCAATGTTGTGTTGATTCAACTGGTTGGAGAGTATGTAAGGAAGGTCCTGTATTTGATAACGATAGTTTAAAACTTATTACCGAGTTTGGAAAGTATAGAAGAGCTCCCTCTGGTGAAAGAATTTAATTTAATTCGGGATTTATCTCTGTTAATTTGGTTTTAGTTAATATTAAAGAAAAATTAATTTAATTTAATTATACTGAATTAAAGAACTATAGATTGTCTGGTTTAATATTATTCCTCAGAGCTAAAGAAAATTTTACAATTCATTTAATTATAAAAAGATATTATGTCAATTAATATTTCAGATAAACTTACAACTCCCTTAATCATTATAATCGTTTTCGCAATACTTTCTATAATGGTTTTAACACCTGTGTTGAATATGGTGATTCTTGGAATTATATTGTCTCTAGGTGTAAGACCAGTTGCAAGAAGATTAAATAATAAAATACCCTCCGCCTCATTATCAAACATTTTGGGAATGCTTTTGATAATCATCCCCATAATATTGTTATTGGTTTATATTGTTACAATGTCAATAAGTCTCATATCATCACTTTTAGGTAGTACTGGAAATCTGTCTACTTTGGACATGAATCAGCTTAATACCTGGATAGCTTCAATATTACCTTATCAATATAAGGGTATGAGTCATTCTATTGCAAATGGTATTTATAATGGTTTTAACAGTATTTTTAAGTGGTTGTCTAGTTATCTTATAAGCCTTATTCGTGATATACCTAATATCTCCGTTCAAATATTGGTTTTAATCTTCACAACCTTTTACTTTGCACGTGACGGTGATAAATGTTGGGATTATATATTTTCATTTATTCCCGATAGAAAAACATCATTCTTTGATAGGATGTTTAACCAGATAAAGGATGTCTTAAAAAGTATCTTTTACGGGCATGTGCTTACAAGTATAATCATTGGTATCATCGCATTTGTAGGTTACAGTTTACTTGGGTATTCATACAGCGGATTTTTAGGAATTATAACCGGTATCTGTCAATTGATTCCAGTTATTGGACCATGGCCAGTATATTGTATATTGGCCGTTAAAGATTTCTTTGCCGGAAACTATATAAGATTAATATTAGTTGTAATATTTGGTTGCGGACTGTCTTTAAGCGATATGTATATAAGACCTGCCATTGCAGGAAAATATGCAGATATACATCCGTTAATCCTACTTTTAGGTTTTATTGCAGGACCTTTAGTAATGGGTATTGTAGGTTTTATCTTAGGACCATTGATATTAGGTGTTGCATCTGCTGTAATCAAGGCATATAAGGAAGAGAAAGAATTTGAAAATCAAAATGAGAATAATGACAATTTTTTAGAAATTGAGCAATAATTATATGTATTTTAAACTATTAAATTAAGTTTTAGAGATATTAAAAATCTGGGTGTTAATATGGTTAAAAGAAACATGGTGCTTTTGGATATTGATTATATTACAGAAGATGAAAAGCCTGTTATACGTTTACTTGGAAGGGAAGTTGAAGGTGAAAATCCTAAGAGAATTATTGCATTAGACTATATTTTCCAACCATATTTCTATATAGAACCTAAAGATATGGACCAATGCTTGAAAGATCTTGAAGTATATGAGACTGAGGATATTGAGATTGTAGATAAGAAGGACTTCCAGATTCCTAAAAAATTCATAAAAATCACGTTTTCACATCCTCAGGAAGTACCTAAATACAGGGATGAGATTAAAGGATTAGATTCTGTAGTTGATATTCGTGAACATGATATTCCATTCTACAGACGTTACTTAATGGATAATGATGTTATACCAATGAGTGTCATTGAAATTGAAGGTGACTTATTAGATTCCCATAAAAGCGTTACAAGCAATTATGAAAATCTTGAGATTGTAAAATTAAATCATCCTCCAAAAAACCTTGACCAGTCATTTACTGACTTCAATATACTTAGTTTTGATTTAGAGGTTTACAATCCTAGAGGCCTTCCGAATTCCGATATAGATGAGATAATCATGATTGGTGTTACAAGTAATTTTGGAATTAGAAAGGTTTTATCCACTAAAGATAAGGTAGAAGATACTGACGAATCCTTTGTCATGAGATTAGATTCGGAAAAACAAATGATTGAGGAATTTGTAAGAATTGTTAAGGAAAACCAGGTAGATATTATAGTAGG
Source organism: Methanobrevibacter boviskoreani JH1 (assembly GCF_000320505.1). Lineage (NCBI taxonomy): Archaea > Methanobacteriati > Methanobacteriota > Methanobacteria > Methanobacteriales > Methanobacteriaceae > Methanobrevibacter > Methanobrevibacter boviskoreani. The sequence goes on along the minus strand of NZ_BAGX02000020.1, from coordinate 110,932 downwards.
TTATAACTCTGATAATTTTGATTTTCCATATCTTAAGGATAGGGCAGGAATGTATGGAATTGAACTTGATTTAGGTATGGATGGTTCATCTTTAAAATTTATAAAAAGGGGATTTACAGATGCCGCGTCATTTAAGGGTCTTGTTCATGTTGATTTATATTTGGTTATGAGAAGATACATGAGTCTTGACAGATACACCTTAGAGCGTGTATATCTGGAGCTATTTGGTGAAGAGAAGAAGGATGTTCCAGGTGAGATTATCTGGAAATACTGGGATAGTGACAATAGGTATTTGGATGAGCTATTTGACTATTCCTTAGATGATGTTGTATCAACCTTAATGATTGCAGAGCAGACTTTACCATTAAACCTAGAGCTTACGCGTATTGTCGGTCAACCGTTTTTTGATATAACCCGTATGACCACTGGTCAACAAGCAGAATGGTATCTTGTTAAAGAGGCTTATAAAATCAATGAGATTATACCAAACAAACCTTCTGCAGGAGATGCCTCAAGGATTCATGATCAAAATGAGGGGGGATTTGTAAAGGAACCTGTACCTGGTCTACATGAAAACCTTGTACAGTTCGATTTTAGAAGCCTATATCCTAGTATTATCATATCAAAGAATATTTGTCCCGATGTCTTAGTTAAAGGTTCTAATCCTTTGGATAATACTGATTCCTCTTTAAGTGATGAGGAAAGATATTATGTCTGTCCAGAACATAATCATAAATTCCTAAAAGAACCTAAAGGATTCATACCATCGGTAATTGGAAACATTCTAAGTGAAAGACTTAGAATTAAAAAGATCATGAAAGAATCTAATGATCCGACCGAGAAGAAAATGTTAAATATTCAGCAATTGGCTATTAAAAGATTGATTAATACAATGTATGGTGTTTATGGATATTCCAAATTTAGATGGTATTCCTTTGAATGTGCCCAAGCCATTACTGCTTGGGGTAGGGAATATATTCTATACACTATTGAAAATGCTAAAAAATATGGTTTCTATGCAATATATGCGGATACTGATGGATTTTACGCTGAATATAGGGGGGACTCCTCAGATGATGGTGATTCATTATAATGGACTTTATATTTTTAGCAGACTTTCTAAATCTTATTTATTTTTTCCTTAAGTTTTTGACTTATTTGAGATTAATTTAGATTATTTAACTTCTTACTATTTTTATTATTTTTCATTTTTGATTTCCTATTTTTAGATTTTTCCATGGATTTGTAGAATCGCTTATCATAGTTTTCACAAATATCCTCATACTGGTTCCACATGCCAATTGACGTGTTTTTCACTGGAATGTATTTTTCTTTGAATTTACTGTAAATATGTAACATTTCCTTCCCATCACGTATCATCATCTTTACACTAGGAATATCTGCCTTATAAATGCGTATCTTTTCATTATTGAATATCTTTTCGATATCTACTTTCTTATTGTTTTCATAAAGATCATTTGAAACTAGGATATTTACTTCTATATTGTTTCTTACCTCGTTATTTAAAGCATTTTTTAATGGTTCTAGTTCATTTTTATATAGAAAACCTATTCTCATATTGATTGTTTTTTGAGCCTTTTTAATTATCTCAATCTCTTTATTGATAATTTTTTCTTCTCCCCTAATTAGCCACATTGGTGCCTGTGTTTTAGCTATTTGATTCTCATGGTTATAGGTCAATTCCATCTCTGCTGCGTTTAACTGGTTAATTAACTTGTTTTTCTCTTCTTTAAATATTAAGGAAGGTGATATTGATCTATAAGTATTAGGATGTCCCTTCTCTGTTTCGATAAATCCCTTTTCATCCAATCTTCTTAACACACTATAAATTTTAGTTCTAGGAATCTCTGATTTTTCACTTATCTCGATGGCTTTTGCTTCAACCATGGAGTTTAAATTATAATATGCCAATGCCTCATATCGTGTTAATCCAAATAATCTTAAAGATTCTATAATCTTTTCATCTGTAATATTTGCCATTATGTCACCTTTAATTTTTAGCTATTTAAGATTCAAATTTAAAGTATTCTTAATATTATTGTTATTCTATGGAAATAATGTTTAAAATCAAATAGGATATAAATATTATTTTTATTGTAAATGAAATGAATATGCTAAAATTTAATTTTACTTAAATCATTATCAAAAATCTTAGTATATTAATTTATTTTTCATAATATTTAATTTAATACTTTTAACCCTTGTTAAGTTACATAATCTTTATAAATATATAAACTCAATTTATAATTAACTATAGGAGGTTATTTATATGATGAAAGATTTACCAAAAGAAAGATTGGATATGTTCTGTTACCAATGTTCTCAGACTGTAGCTGGAAATGGATGTTTTATGAAGGGTATCTGTGGAAAAGAACCTACAGTTGCAAGATTACAAGATAATTTGTTATTTACAATGAAAGGTATTAGTGCATATAATTATCAAGCAAATCATTTAGGGGCTAAAGATCCAGAAGTAGATGAATTTTTAACCAAAGGGTTATACACAACCTTGACTAATGTTAACTTCGATACTGAGGATTTAATTCAATTAGGACTTGATGCAGGTGAAGCTAGTGTAAAAGTAATGAGATTACTTAAAAATGCACATATTGAAGCTTATGGTGAACCTACACCTGTAGAAGTTAAAGTAGGGGCTCAAGAAGGACCAGCTATTATTGTAACTGGACACGATTTAAAAGCTTTAGAAGAATTATTAAAACAATGTGAAGGAACAGATGTAAATGTTTACACTCACTCTGAAATGTTACCTGCACATGGTTATCCTGAACTTAGAAAATACTCCTCATTAAAGGGTCAAATCGGAGGACCTTGGTTTGATCAAAAAGAGGTATTCTCTAAATATAATGCAGTTATCTTAGCTACTTCAAACTGTGTTTTATTACCAAAAGACGATTACAAAGACAGAATATACACCAGTGGTGTTGCAAAATTACCTTGTGTACCTCAAATTCTTGATTACAACTTTGAACCATTAATTAAACAAGCACAAGAATTAGGTGGTCTTGAAGCAGAAGAACTTACTACAGTTACCACTGGTTTCGGTGTAAGCACTATCTTAAGTTTAGCTCCAAAAATTAAGGAGTTAGTCGAATCTGGAAAAATCAGAAGATTCTTCTTAGTAGGTGGTTGTGACTCTCCAAATCCTAAAAACAGTTACTACAGAGAATTTGTAAAGAACTTACCTGATGATACTGTTGTATTAACCTTAGCTTGTGGTAAATATAAATTCAATGATTTAGACTTAGGGGATATTGAAGGTATTCCAAGATTATTAGATATGGGTCAATGTAATGATGCAGTTGCAGCAGTTGATGTTGCATTAGCATTATGTGATTTATTCGAATGTGAATTAAATGATTTACCATTAACTATCGTATTAAGTTGGATGGAACAAAAAGCTGCAGCAGTATTATGGGCTTTATTCTACTTAGGTAAAAAAGATATGTTAATTGGACCTATTTTACCTGCTTGGGCAAATGAGGATATCGTTAAAGTATTAGTAGACAACTTCAACTTAACTCCTATAGGCGATCCTAAAGAAGATATAAAAAGAATATTAGGAGAATAAATCCTAATATTTTTAAAATTTTTTAATTAATCATTTTTGAAGGCGAGAATATGACTGATGATATAAAAGGAAAAGTAATTGATACAGAATCCTTAGCAGAATACCAGGAAGGTTCTGTTGTAAGTAGGGAAATTATTAAAAAAGATATTGGTACCGTAACTATATTTGCTTTTGATAAAGGGCAAGGATTATCTGAACATAGTGCTCCTTTTGATGCATTTGTTCAAGTTATTGATGGGGAAGCAGAAATTACCTTAGCAGGACAAGCTCATACTGTTTCTAAAGGCCAAATGATTATAATGCCTGGAAATGTTCCACATGCTTTACAAGCAGTTAATTCTCCATTTAAAATGATTCTCACTATGATTAAATCAGAATAACTTCATTTTTCACCTCTTATTTTTACTTCTGATTTAATATAGTTTTTTTTAATTTTACTAATTATGATATTTTTTTCTTAAATTTTATTTAATATTAAATATCTAAATAAAAATCTTTTTTAATTTTAAATCTTAATTAATCTTATTATATTGAAGTTCATTTTTTTATTATTGGATTTAATTTAGTATTCTATTTTTATCTAATTGATTTTTAATTTTCTAGAATCAGTTTTAAGTTTTCGAATTATATTTTTAATCAAAATCTGAAATAGTCTTATTTTCTTATTTCTTTATTTTTAATTTAAATGGAATAATTCAATCTATTTTTAAATTTCATTTAAAATTTTAAATCATGTTTTTAATAATCTGTTATATACAAATGCTTTGTAATAATTATTCTGTCTTTGATATACATTTTAATTATTAAAAAATAAAAAATAATCTTTAATATTTAAAGACTTTGTAAAAATCGAGTTTTTAGATTTGAAATATTTAAAATATAAAACAAATATCATATTGCATTTATTTAACAAAAATATTTTATTTTATCCAAATATTTATAAAATAAACTAATATGCTCTAAAAATCAGTATTTTTTTTTATTTAATTAAATAGTAAATTATTTTATTTTAAAATAAGGGTAATCTATTTATTAATAAAAAGCAATTAATATGCTCTAAAAACAGTATTTATTTGGATATAAAAAGTATATAAAAATAGTTTAAAATTAAAATAATAAATTATTTTAATTTAAGTTTAAAAATTAGGAAATTAAAATTCTATTCTGTAATGTATTTACTTATATCAATATCTAATCCATCACAGATATCTTTTAATTGTTGGTATAATGCATCATCAATAGGCATTCCATTTTCTTTATGGTCTTCTACTCTCTTACTTTCGATATCTCCAGGAACAAATCCATTATCTGCATCTCTAACTTCTTTGATAAATTTGTTAGTTCCCTGTTCAAATACATCGTAACCAACGAATTTTTCAGGATCTATTGCAACGAATAAATCTCCTTTGGTACAATCTTTTCTCCAATCAGCTGTACCGGTAACACCAGTTCCAACTTCAGCACCTACTAATGGTCCACATAATATCTCAAGCATAAATGCAAGTGCGTAACCTTTGTGGGTACCAAATGCCAAAATAGAACCTTCTAATGCTTCCTCAGGGTCAGTGGTTGGATTACCATCTTTATCCAATGCTACGCCTTCAGGTAATTTTAAACCTTTTCTCTTGGATTCTAGAATTTTACCTCTTGCTGTAGCGGATGTTGCCATATCAGTTGCAATATATGTTTCTTGGTTTGGAATACTAATTGCAATAGGGTTGGTTCCGATTAATGGTTTTTTACCATTTAATGGTGCAATTGCAGGTTCAGTGTTTGCAAAGGTTAATCCAATACAATTTCTTTTTCTAGCTAAATCAGAGTAGAAACCTGTTACACCGAAGTGGTTTGAATTGTGTGTACCTACTATTCCAATACCTGTATTTTTAGCTTTGTCAATTGCAAGTTCCATAGATTTATATGCTACTACTTGCCCAAATAAACTGTGTCCATTTACAATTGCCATGGATTCAGTTTCTCTTTCGATTTCAATATCTCCGGTAAGTTTTATGTTATTAGCATCAATTGTTTTAATATATTGTGGGAATCTTCCAATTCCATGTGATGTGAAGCCTTTTAAATCTGCATCAAGCACTACTTCAGTAACTAAATTAGCATCAGCATCATTAACTCCTAACTTTAATAAAATCTCTTTTACAAGAGCTTTCTCATTTTCTTCTGTAATTTGCATTAAAACACCTTCATAATTAAAAATTTGTATATTGGTTTTAAATTTTAAATTAAATTTTATTTAAAAAATTGTAAAATTAAGAAATATTAATATTCAATTTCAGTATCTTCAAAGGTTTTTATGATAATTTTCTCTTCAGAAATAACATTGCCTATCTTATAGGCTTCAACGCTTTCGTTTAACCTTTCTAAGATAGCATCTGCATCCTCAGCAGAAGCAATTACAACAAAACCTATTCCCATATTGAATACTCTATACATCTCTTCAATAGGAACGTCTTGTTGGTATATTAATTTAAATATGTCCTGTGGCTCTGGTAAATTATTAATGTTATATCCAACACCATCTTTAAGTCTATTTAAATTAGTAAATCCTCCTCCTGTAATGTGTGCTAATCCTTTAATATTGAAATCGGATTTTAATAAGTCAACAATTGGTTTAACATATAATTTAGTTGGTTTTAATAATTCCTCTCCAACGGTTGTATTGGAATCATAAGGTAGGGGATCATCAATTTTCAAGCCTGCATTTTCAAAAAGAGCTTTTCTAGCTAAACTGTAACCATTACTATGTATACCAGTACTTCGAAGACCTATTAATATGTCTCCCTCTTCAATCTCACTACCGGTAATTATTCTATCTTTATCTACATATCCAATACCAGTTCCTGCTAAATCAAAGTCTTTTATAATTCCAGGTAAGGATGCGGTTTCACCACCAATAATTGCAATGTTGGATTCATTTGCACCTTTAACTAAACCTTCAGCAATTTCTTCTGCCCTTTCAGGATCAGGTTCTTCAACTGCAAGATAATCAACTAAAGCTATTGGTTCTGCACCTACGCAAAGTATATCATTAACAACCATTGCAATACAGTCTATTCCTACAGTATCAAATTTATTCATCATTTTTGCAATTAAAATTTTACTACCTACTCCATCAGTACTCATTGCTATAGCTTTATCTTCAAGAGGAATTAAAGCAGCAAAATGACCACTTTCAGTTAAAACTTCTCTATTTTCTAATGTATCTTTTAATTTTGAAGCTAATTTAGAAACAGTAACTGCTTCAAGATCTATATCTACACCAGATTCTGAATATGTAACCATATATTCACCTATTATTTTAAAAAATTTTTATAATCTTATATAATATTATATGTAATTCTTAATATTAAAATTTATTACTTTTATTCTTCTTTTGAAAATATAAAACAATAAAATAGATTGAATCTTTTATAGTGCTTTTATTTTTTTCAAGGCTTTTGGATACCGTAATTATCTTTAAACTATAAAATATATAGATTATAAAATTTTTTTTAAATAATTTCTACAACTACATATTTAATTTTTATTATATTTTAAGTTTTATATTTTATTTTAAAGTTTTTTTAAATTTTTATTATAGATTTATTAATTAAAATAATATTTTTATTAAAAAAATTTCAAAAATTAGATATTAATTAGATTTCATATATTTTTTAGATTTTTTAAAAATAATAGTTAATTTAAATATATTCTTGTATTTAATTGTTATCTTGTAAAATCTATTTGTAAAATAAGTTTTTAATATTATTAAATAATCTTTTTCAATTCTGTTTAAAAATAAGGTATAAGTATTTTAAATAGTTTAAAATACTTACCGTGTTTATCTATTTTTTTAAAGAGAAAAACTTTATTGAATTCTGGTACATTCAAGGTTTAATGGGGTTTTGGTTTCCATTTTGTAGCTTCTATGGATACTACTTGCTAGGTCCACTGTCTTATATGGATCTCCATGACAGACTATGATCTTTTCAGGTCTTGGACTTAACCTTTTAACATATTCCATTAATTGACGTCTGTTGGAGTGACCACTGAATCCGCTAATTGTTTCGATTTCCATTTTTACATTAAATACCTTGGTTTTATTATTAACTTCAAGAGGTATTTCTTTGTATCCTTTTTGGATTCTTTTACCTAGTGAACCTTCAGCCTGGTAACCTACAAAGATTAAAGTATTCTTCTCATCCTCACATAGGCATTTAAAGTATTCGACTGAGTTTCCTCCAGTTAACATACCTGAGGTTGAAAGAATGATACATGGATCTCCTTCAACAATGTCTTTTCTTTGATCTGGGTTGTTTACTTTAATAAATGAATCAGAAACAAATGGATTTCTTCCCATATGGAAGATTTGGTCTCTTAAGTCTTTACTTAAATATTCTGGTCTTGCAGTGTGTATTGCAGTTGCTTCCCAAATCATACCATCAATATATATCGGTACCTCATCTATTAATCCGTGGCGCATGTATTCTTCAAGTACAATCATTAACTCTTGTGCCCTTCCAACAGCAAATACCGGAACTAAAACCTTTCCTCCACGTTTTAAGGTAAGGTAGATATATTTCATCATCTGTTTTTCTGCCTCGTTTCTTGATGGGTGAATATCGTCACGGCCACCATATGTACTTTCCATGACTATGGTTTCAGCCCTTGGGAATCTGGTAGTTGCAGGTTCTAACAATCTACTTCTTTCATATTTGAAATCTCCAGTATATACAAGGTTGTGTTGACCATCTCCAATATGCATATGGCACATTGCAGAACCTAAGATATGGCCTGCATTATGTAAGGTTAATCTTATATCTGGGGAAATATCTGTTACCTCTCCATAATCTAATGTAATGGTATGTTTGATACATTTTTGAACATGTTTTACATTAAATGGCAATGGATGGTCTTCCCTGTGGGCAATATCAATGTGGTCCATTTGAAGTAAAGTCATTAAATCCCTTGTAGGGGTGGTACAATAAACAGGACCTTCATATCCGTAATGGTATAGATATGGTAGGAATCCAACATGGTCCAAGTGGGCATGTGATATAACTACTGCATCTAAATCTTGAATTGAAAATTCAGGTACATTTAAATATGGGTATGCATTTTTATCCTCGTTAGCAGCTACATTTACTCCACAATCTAATAAAACTCTACTATTTGGAGTTTGGAGTAACATACAGGATCTTCCTACCTCTTTAAATCCACCCATTGAGGTTAATCTTGCCCAGTCATTTTCATATTTTGGAGGTTGATGGATTCTTTCACCAAGATTTACCAAGAATTTCTTCCTTTCTTTGCTGCTATTTTTCATGGTATTTCTGATTCTTCCAATGATTTCTGAGGAAATTGGAGGAGTCCTTAATATTTTTGGTGCCCATCCTGTCTGTTTTACAATCTCTCTTGAGGTCACACCGTATTTTCCAATGACTAAACCTGGTTTCATTGCTTCAATGATAACCTCACAGGTCACATCATCAAATGAAATGTCTGAAATCTGTGCATCTTCAGGTACAATTTCATGAACTTTGTTAATGGTTTCCTCAGGATCTAGTAAAACGCTTTTATCAGATCGAATGATGATCCTTTTTCTAATGTCTTTTGCTAAATTACGGATTAAATCTCCATTTTCAGTTATTATTTCCGGATTTTTTGTGTAAATAACAAGTTCTGGACCTTCAAACTCAACTTTAGCTACTTGAACTCTCTCAGGTAACCTGTCCATTATTGTTTTCTTTGTTTCTTCTAGTATTTTTGAAGCCATATAATCACTTCTTTAAAAAAATAGATTTTTATTAACTTACTATGTAAAAATTAGTTTTTCTTCTTTTATTCTAGTTAATTGTTTATCATTAACCTTAAAATTCAGTTTATTTTATAATTTAATAATCATTTTACTATTGTTAATCTTATAGCAAGTAGCCATAAAATATACGTAAAATTTAATTTTTCTTTAAAATTGTAAATTTAAAAAAATTTAAAGACATTTAATAAGTTAAGTCTTTATAATTTAGTTAAAAAATTAAGAGATGAATATAAAAAATATATTCTAAATTATTTTTAAAAACAAGTTAAAATAAAAAAATAAAAATTAGTTATTGATTTTAGCTAATTTTGATTCTATTATTTCTTTATCTAACATTTTGAATCCTTCGTCATCTTTAACTGTAGCAACTAAGAATCCATTTCCAGAATAAACATCACGTTCGGTTGCAGCAGAAATTGCTCTTAATGCAAGTTCAATTCCCTCCTCAACAGTTAAATCTTCGGTGTATCTATCTTCTAATACACCATATGCAAAGATAGAACCTGATCCAGTGGAAATACATTTATCTTTAATTACTCCACCTGCAGCATCAAGTGAGTAAATTGAAGCTCCATCCTCGTCTACTCCACCAAGTAAGATTTGTACTCCTCTAGGTTGGGAACGTAAAATATTTCCAGTTAAGTTAGCAGCTGCATCAATGCTCATATCCTCTCCATTTCTTAAATTGTATAAGGAGACTTCAGCACTCATAACTTTCATTAGGTTTTGTGCATCACCAACACTTCCAGCAATGGTTGCTGCTATGTTATCATCAATTTTGAATATTTTTTCTGCTACTTTGTGTGCTACTAAGCTTCCCATGGTAGCTCTTCTTTCAGAAGCAAAAACAATACCATCTTTACAAGTAATACCAACAGTAGTGGTACCTTTTACAACTTTATCATCTTCCATGTAAACACCTCGTTTAATCACATGTAATGAATTGTATTTAATAAATATAATATCTAATTAAAATTAATTCTTAATATTCAAATATTTCCCATTAAAGCACTTTTTAAAAATTTATTAAATTAATATAAAACTTATCTTTAAAATAAATCATTTATATATTAATTTAGTAAAAATATCAAATTTCTATCTAAATGAAAAATATATTAATTAAAATAAAATCAGATTATTTAAGTATAACTTAACTAATTACACTATGTTTTTAACATATATAATAGTTTCGTTTTTATTTTTTAATAAGTTCTTTAATTAATATTGTTGATTTGTATTTTTTATTATACTATTTATAATTAATTGAATAAACCTATTAAATCTTAATCTAATAATTTATTTTAACATTAATATATGCAATTGAATTCTTCATTATAATTTCCTAATATTGGATTTTAATATTTAATATAATAATTCTGCAATTAATTTTTATTATACCTTTTTAATATTAAACTTTAATATTAGTTTTAATTAAAACTTAATATAATTATCTAATATATTTTATTGACTTTATTAGGTAGTTTTTTAATATTTTTCTTAAATAAATAATATTAAGATTGGACTTTAATTAAAGACATATCTGTTAAATTACAATTTTTATTTTCAGTTAAAAATTCATATATTTAGATATATAAATATTTCTTTTTAGATTGGTAATTATTATGAAATGGAAGATTATTGGTAAGATTTTAATCTTAGATAAAGACTATGATGATTTATCTAAGAGTCACTTAGAAAGTTTAAGGGATAAATTCCACGTTAAATCAATTGTTAAAATTGATCATATAGAAGGAAGTTTAAGAGAGCCAAAAACAGAAATATTGTTGGGGGATAGTACTGAAACAATCCATAAGGAAAATGGCTGTTATTTTAAATTGGATCTATCTAAGGTTATGTGGGCTAAAGGAAATACTAACGAGAGAATGAGAATTGCAAAATTAGTTAAAGATGATGAGGTTGTAATGGATATGTTTGCAGGTATCGGATACTTTTCAATCCCCATAGGTGTTCATGCTAATCCTCGAAAAGTATATTCGATAGAGTTAAATCCTAATTCCTATGAGTTTTTAAAGACAAATATTGAATTGAACAAGATTAATCAAAAAGCGGGATATGAAAAGATGGTGCCTATTTTAGGTGACTGTCGTTTTGAAGCTCCTAAATATAAAGCGGATAGGATATTGATGGGATATGTTAAAATAACACATGAATTCTTACCAACGGCTATAGGCTCCTTAAATCCCGGTGGAATTATTCATTATCATGAAACTGTTCCAGAAAAACTAATGTATACAAGACCTGTTGACAGGATCAAAGAGGCAGCAGGAGACCGGGAAGTTAATGTATTGAATTTTACAAAGGTTAAAAAATATTCTCCTGGTGTTATGCATATTGTTGTAGATGCTCAAATCGAGTAATGGGTCTGTCTAAATAACCTTTAAGAATTGTCTATCCTATTTTGTAGTTCTATTGCATGATTTAATGTTAAGCCATCAAGGTAATCCTCGTTTATATATTTCTTATAAACTGCTAACCTTTCCTTAAGTGTGTTTCCGCAATCTACAGTTAATCTATTTAAATGTTCTAATGTTGGCCATGGTGATGTCGGATTTACATAGTCATCAGTAAGAGGTGATACTCCACCCCAGTCATCAGCGCCACTTAATAAAAATACCTGTGCAGTTTCATAATTAAGGTTTGGAGGAACCTGGATAGATACATCATCAAATAATAGTTTTCCAAGACATACTGTTCTAATCATGTCCAATAATGTAGGTTCTGGATAGTCTTCCATTTCCATCCCCGGAGCCCTTGTAAAGTTTTGAATAATAATCTCCTGGATATGTCCATATTTTTCTTGAATTTTTTTAATTGTAAGTAATGAATCAACTACCTCCTCTTTGGTCTCTCCAATACCAATTAAAATCCCTGTTGTATATGGTATCTTTAATTTACCTGCATTTGTAATAGTTTCTATTCTACGTTTAGGTAGTTTTCCAGGACTTTTTTTATGGGCTATTGTTTTCATTAATCTTTTGGAGGAATTTTCTAACATTAGTCCCATAGAAACATTGACCTCTTTAAGTTTTTTCATCTGCCTATAGGTCATGTTTCCACAGTTTGTATGTGGCAGTAACTGTGTATTTTCAAGTGTTGACTTTGAAAAATCATAAGTATAGTCAATAATATTTGAATAACCAAGTTTATCCAGTGCTATTTTCACTGCTTCTTCCTCATCTGCATCTTCACCGAATGTAAATAATGCCTCTTTACAATCATATCTTTCACTTTCTTTTAAGGTTTTCAATATTTCCTCTGGTTTTTTAAGTATGATTGCATCTGGATCATCTGGTGTTTTCTTAAAATTACAGTATCCGCAGTCATTTTTACAGATTTCTGTAACTGGTATAAAAACATTTTTGGAGTAGGTAACTTCTGTCTCTTCTTTTTTTGAGTTAGCTAATTTCATTAGATCATTTACATCTTGACCTTCACAAGTAATTAAATCTAGGAGGTCTTCTTTTGATAAATCAGCTATTGTAATTTTTCCATTACTTAAACTATCTATAATTTCCATAAAAATCATTAATATTATTTATTATTATAAAATTAGTCAATAATTAAAAATATATTTTATTATTTTTATTTTGTTAACTTTGTAATTTTTAAAAGGTTTAATCAAACTATCTTAGGATGTTTAATTTAAGTTCCGTTAAAATTAGTTAACTTTTAATTAATTAATAAAAACAGTATCAAAATTGGTTAGCTTTTGGGTAATAATACTAGAATTAATAAAAAAAGTAATGAAAATTTAGTTAAATTTTTAAGTAATGGTTTTGGAATTGATAAAAAAAGTAGTGAAAAATTACTTAAATGAAAAATAAAAGATAATAAGGATTTAAAATTAAATTTAAAGGATATTATTTAAACATACTCGTCTGATATGGTTGTTTCAATAAAACATGGGCCATTATTGTTTTTGTCCTTCCACAATACAACGAATACATCTGCATGTTCCATTCTAAAAAGTCTGTATTTTACAGTTAATCCCATTTGCTCCAAATCATGGGCCATCCTTATAACACCATTAGAATCTGCGGTTTCATTTATTTTTACAGTTGTTCTTACCTGTTCATCCATTTTATTAATGATTTTTCCTGCCTCATCAGAGACTACATTGACTTCCCTACCGTTTAATTCCTTTACTAAATTATCAAGCTTTTCATCAACCTCATTATGAATATCAATGTTTCCTTGACAAACAGATCTAACAACTAATAATTCACCATTATCTAATGCTGGTCTGGAGCCTTTAAATGAATTAAATTCTCCCATTACTCTTCCTGCAATTTTATGTAAATGTGACATTCTATCCCTTAAAATCTTTTTCAAATAAAAAATTAATTGGAATTAATAATATAAATTAAATAGATTAGATTCAAATTCAGAATCTAAACTTTCATTTCTTCTTTTAATTCTGCCATTGTAGATGTTTTTTCTGCAAATGCGTCATGTCTGTGAATACTTTCCTTATTTAACTGACTTATGGTTATAACAGTATCATCTGGTAAGTATGCAAATTCGTCAATGATCTTTTCAACCATATTCCTTACACAGTCTTCTACAAATACTGGTTTCTTATGAGCATTCATTACAGTAGCATTTTCATCTGGACGTTTCAATAGTCCGCAAACAGGTGAACTCATTGATTGCTCTATAATTTCAATGATCTTGTCTGCATTGACTTTCTGATTTTCAGGAACTTCTATAAGTATTGTTCCAACACCTCTTTGATTGTGTGATGCGAATGTTACAGTGTTTAATACTTTCTCGGTAGTTTCCTCATCTAAGAATTCAAGCAATTTTCTTTTATCTGCTTCTTTAACAGATTCCTGTGCACAAGGACATACGGTCATTCCAACTACTTCTGCACCAATACTTTTACGTATTTTTACTTCCTCTCCTTCTCTTATTCCAACTGCTTTAGCAATTAGTTTACCCATTTCCTGGGAGTTTTTATGAGTGACAGGTGATTTTCTATTAAACATATAATCACTTGTCATATTGACTTCCACCCTTTTAGCATATTCGTGTTTGGTCATCATTTTACTTACGATTTCAGCACAAATAGACTCAACCTCAACAGCTACACTGTTGGTAGCTTCTTCCATAACTTCACTAATTGCCTCTGGAGTTCTAGACATGTGGATACCTTTTTGATCACTAGGTAAATCTACATATGCATCGAAAGTTGGTATTAATACGATTGGTCTTTTACCTTCTCTGTGTAATGTTAATAATTTTTTAACTCCTTTAACTCCTACTCTTGATAAAGATATAGGAACATTTGGTTCATGATCTTGTGTATCTGGAAAACAGTCTGCCATAATTTACCTTCTTTTTCTATTTTTAAATAAATCTATATTTTTTTTATTTTAAATTATATATAAGTTTATCCTTATTAAAATAAGTAAAAATTTATAAATTGTTTAAAAAAAGTAGTTTTTTAAAATCAATAAGTAAGATTAAGGTATATTTTTTACTTAATCTCATAAAATGTTTCAGTTTTAATTAATAAATTAATATAAAAAATTTATGTTAATCTAGAGAATGTTTGCAGAACCCATATCTTCTTTAACAACATTTAACACTGTCTGTGTATAGGTTCTTTCTACTCCTGGTTCTTTTAACATATTTTTAATAAATGCATCTAACTCATCGGTGTCTCTGAATTTTGCAATAAGGAAAGTATCATATTCACCTGTAACATCATAGATACCTACAACGTTTTTGTTAAATGAAATCTTTTCCTCAAAGTTCTCAAGTTTTCCACCTTTAACCTTAACACCAATTATGCTGGTAAGTACAAAACCTAACTTTCTGTGGTTAATTACTGGTGAGAATTTTTCAATTACTCCACTTTTAACCATTTTTTCAATACGATTATGTACAGTACCTACTGAAATATTTAAATCCCTTGAGATTTGTCTGTAAGATACTCTTACATCTTCGTTAATGATTTTTAAAATTTTTTTATCTGTTTCATCTAATTTGACTATTTCTGTTTCTTTTTTATTCATTTCCAACCCTCTATTTAAAAAAAATAAATTTTTAAATATAGTTCATTAATTTTATTTAGATTCATTAAGTTTATAAATTTTTCTTTCTTTTTCTAAACTTTTTGTAAATTCTTTATAATTTTATTAAATTATTTATTTTAAGTTAAACATTATTTAAAATAATTTTATTTTTTTAAGATAAATCCTTTTAAGATTGATTTATTTTCTTTTATTTTATTGTTTTAATCTATTTTTTAATAAATTAAACAAGTTTCAGCTTATTTGATTTGAATCTTATGTTTCTATATTTTTTTTTAAAAACCTTCTAATTAAGATATTTAAATCATTGATTCAATTTTATTTAGTAATTTAAATATCATATAATTATCCCTAAAATTATTATTTCATTAAACAAATATTGTTTTTTATCCAAATTTTAAAAACTCTTTATATTAATGTTTTATCTTTTTTTCATTGGAATTGGTTCATTTTTATAAGTATATTTTTTGTTTAATATTTCTGTGTTTTAGGATTAATCCGATTTATTCTATGATTTTAATCGTTTTTAATTATTTCAACCATTTTCAATATATTAAAGGTTATTTTCCATGTTTTTTCATTTTTAGGTTATTGGTTCTTTTTTGACTTTTGTTTTATGGTTTTATTTTTAATACATTATTTCTAAAATGTATTTGTGATGTTATTTGTAGGATTATTTCCCTAAAATATTTTGTTTTAAAATGCTTATTTTTTGAAGGGGATTTTTTAAAAGGACTTACTTTCCAATACTTAATTTCTTAACGGAATCTCTTATCTCCTCGATAGGTGCATCTGTTTTAATACTAGTTGGTGAGAAATGAGTTCTTTTTGCATAATAATTCTTCTTATTTAAGTCTTCCATTACTCTATCAATCTTAGGTGCACTAATCTTAAGACATCTTGATATTTCATGTATGTCATAAGAGCTAGGATTACACTCAGCCTCATTTAAACATTTTTCAAGTAATGACTTTATTTCATCCTTGGTATTCAACTCTTTTACATCAAGTAATCCTAACATTCCCTTTATAAAATCCTTATCCTCAATTTTTCCAAGCCACATTGGTCCTGCATGAACCATTTTCTCTCCACAAACAGGGCATCTGTCTATGGTACTTGATCCTAATCCATAGGAAAATTCCCTGTTTAAACAGTTTTTACAATGTGAAATGTAACCTATATTTTCCAGGGATTCATCTGTTGCTTTGGAGCCTTTTTTAATTTCCATGTATATTCTCATATAATGTTCGGTACTATGGGATAGCTTGATGTCAATGTATTTCTTGTATTTGGCAAAGGTTAAAGCTGTAAAACCTGCAAGTATTCTAATACCGTTTTCATGGCAATATTCGCTTTTGTATGGTTTTGCATTATATTTACGTATACATGGTGCTTTGTATGTTCCACATAATGCAGAGGTGTCTGTTGCAGTAAGACATAATAGACTGTTTCTTTTAATTGATGCAGCTACAGAATCAACGAAAAAACTAGGGGTTCCAAATGGGTCAATGTCAACAACATCAAATTCCCCTCTGGTCATCCTTAAAAAGTTATTCGCCTCATGTGAGAATATTTCGAAATTGTCCTCTTTAATATCAATATTGTTATGTAGTGCATTGATTTTGGTAAATTCATTTGCAAGAGGATTAATATCATTTACAGCAACATTTCCAATATTGTCTATTTCTTTTTTATATCGAATTCCCCTGATTCCACTTCCTCCAAATACATCTGCGACGTTTATCCTCTGTGATAATTCTTTCTGGAATGTTTGAATGGCAAGAATGGAAATGTCTCTGTTTAATTCCATTTTTGGATTATAGAAAACTGGAGCATCAGAGGATACTTTGTCAAATTCCGGAAATTTGACTTCGGTTAATCCTTCCTTAACGGTTTTTAGGTTCTCCTTATCATATGTAATTTTTTCACTCATGGTATTTCCCTTTAAAATGTGTTTATATTAAAACTTGGTTAAAAACTCTTTAAAACATTGTTATATAGAAAATTTTAAGGTTATAAATAATAAATATTTCTTTTTGATTACTATCTATGGTTAATTTAGATTTAAAATATTCAACCATATTTTATTATAAAAATTGGATAAACAATTTGATTTATATATTATCTTATTTATAAATTATATTAGGATATTTTATTAATTAAATTTATAGACTAATTTAATCCTTACTTGGTGATTTTATGGCTAAGATTAATATTGCTAAACCGATTATTGAACAAGAAGAAATTGATAATGTAGTAGAAGTTTTAAAATCAGGAATGATTGCACAAGGTCCAAAAGTATCAGAATTTGAAGAGAAATTTGCACAATGGATTGGTACTAAATATGGTATTTCAACTAGTTCCGGAACTACTGCATTACATACTGCTTTACTTGCATGTGGTATTGGTGAAGGTGACGAGGTAATTACTGTAGGTTTTACTTTTGCTGCAACCTCTAATTCTGTATTATATACTGGAGCTAGACCTGTATTTGTGGATATTGATGAAGATACATTTACTATGGATCCTTCAAAGATTGAGGATGCCATTACAGATAAGACAAAAGCTATTTTAGTTGTACAGTTATATGGTCAATCCGCGGATATGGATCCTATTTTAGACATCGCTCATAAACACAATTTACTTGTAATTGAAGATGCTGCACAGGCACATGGTGCTGAATATAAAGGTAGGAAAGTAGGAACTCTTGGGGATGTAGCTTGTTTCAGTTTTTATCCAACTAAAAACATGACCACTGGTGAAGGTGGTATGATTACTACTGATAATGAGGAAATTGCTAATATGGCTAGAATATATAGGGCACATGGTTCTTCTGTAAAATACCATCATGATTATCTAGGTTACAACTTCAGATCCACCGATATTGCTGCAGCAATAGGTCTTGCTCAACTTAAAAAAATAGATTCATTTAATGATAAAAGAAATGAAAATGCAAGTTATTTAACCGATGGTCTTAAAGATGTTAAAGGTGTTGTTCCTCCTGTTGTAAAAGAAGGCAATAAACATGTATTCCATCAATACACCATTAAGGTAGATGGCGATAGGGACAAATGGTTGGATTTCTTAAATGAAAAAGGTATTGGCTGTGGAGTATATTATCCTATCCCATTATACAACCAGAAATTATACAAGGATTTAGGATACAATCAATCCTGTCCTGTAACCGATAAAATAGTTGATGAAGTAATTTCTTTACCGGTACATCCTAGTTTAACTAAAGATGAATTGGATACAATCATTTCAGTTGTAAAAGAAGGTTCAGAGAAATTCTGCTAAAATCAAATCTTCTTTTTTATCTTTCTTTTAGAAATTTTTTTGACTCTTTTTTATCTAAACTATTTTTCATTACTCTCTTTTTTTTAGTATGGCTATTTTAAAACAATCGATTCTATAAGTTGAAAATATCGAATCTTATCTTCCTGGAGTAATTGGTTTATAAAATAATTAATTTTATAAATTTTAAAAATTAACTTTTATAATATGGTAAAAGTAGATAAGGATATGTTTAATCAAGAAATATTTACCCGTATTAACAATTTAATTAATGATTATAATTTGATTAGGGACGGAGAAAAAATTGCAGTTGCATTATCCGGTGGAAAGGATAGTGTCTTAACATTACATGCATTAAGTCGTTTTAAGGAAGATTCCAATATTGATTTTGATCTTGTAGCTATTTCAGTTGATGAGGGTATTGAAGGTTATAGACAATCTGGAATTGATGCGGCGATAAGTAATGCAGAACTTTGTAATGTTCGCCTTATTCAGAAATCATTTAAAGAAACATTTGACTATAATTTAGATGATATTTACTCTAATTTTAAAAGTGCATGTATTCCTTGTGGTGTTTTTAGACGTTATATATTGAATAAAACAGCATACGAAGTAGGTGCAGATAAAATAGCCACTGGACATAATCTTGATGATGAAATTCAATCCTTCTTAATGAGTTTTGCAAGGGGAGATACTCTCAAATTCTCTAAATTTGGTCCGGAACTTAAACAAATACATCCTAAACTTATTCCCCGTATAAAACCATTATGGAATACACCTGAGAAAGAGGTGGGTATGTGGGCGATAATTAATGATATTGATGTTCATCTTGCAGAATGCCCTTATTCCTCTTTATCTTTACGTTCAAAGATTAAAGGATTCTTGAATAAAGCAGAAGATGAAAATTCTGGAATTAAGGAGAATATTTTGTCCTCTTTTATTAAAACACTAAATGTTACAGAGGAAAGTCCAAGATTATATGAATGCCAACATTGTGGCGAGCCAACATCATCAGATGTCTGTAAGGCCTGTGAAATTTTAGATTTATTAAATGAATCTAATTAGTTTTTAATCTTTGTAAATTATTGATTTACTATTTAACTTTTTTTTAAACAGGTGATTTTAATTTATTAATTAAAAAATTGGTTTCTTTAAAGATGTAAATATTAATCTACTGATTAAAAGGGGTTTTATATTTTTTTTTTTTTTTTTTAAAAATATTTAATGGTATTTTATTAGTTTATTATTTTTTTTTATAACAAATTGAATTTTTTATAAAATGAGTTATTTATTGAATTAAGAATCTTTATTATAAAACCTAATTCATTATTTAAAAAATATTTCATATTTTTATTTTATTTTATTCTGGCGATTTTTTCTCTTTTTTAATTTTATTAAATTTAATCTAATAATCAAATAGATTAATATTTATTTATTAATTAACAAATACTAATTTAAAATTTGTAGTTTTAGGGATTATAATGGAAGATAAAATTAAGATTCATGTTTTGAATACAGGTTATGTGGAAGTAGATGAGGCTTTAGCTTTTAAAGATAAGTCCTATAATCCAATTGCATATACTGGTTTATTTAGATCAAATAAGCATAAAGTTAAAGTTCCTGTTTTTTCTTATTTGATAGAACATCCTAAGGGTAACGTTTTAGTTGATACTGGATGGTCTGTAGCATCTAGGGAGGATTATAAATCTCATTTGCCTTTAAAGGGTTATATTGCAAGTAAACCTATACTCCCATCTGGTGAGAATATTGTAGAACAACTAGACAAATTGGGAATTGATAAATTACAGTTTTTAATCTTAACCCATATGCATGTTGATCATGTTGATGGAATAAGGGATGTTCAGGACAGGGCTGAATTCATTCTTGTTTCAAGGGATGAATTAAAAGCAGCTAATAAAGGAGGAGGACGTTATATAAAGGAACTTTGGAAAGATACAATCTTTGATAGGTTTGATTGGAATGGTGAGATGGGACCTTACTTTAAATCTTATGATGTTTTCCGTGATGGTAAAATCAATTTAATTTATCTTCCAGGACATACTGCAGGTTCAACTGGTGTTTTAATAAAAAATAACGGTAAGTTTGTATTAATTACTGGTGATGCAGCTTATGCCCATGCATCTTGGGAAAATCTTGAATTACCTGGGATTATAAATGATAAGGTTCGAACCTTAAGATGTTTAAAATGGATTCAAAAATTATCTAAAGCTGACAATTGTGTTGAGATATTGGCTTCTCATGATCCTGAAGTGAAACCTCATATAATCGAGATTTAGGTGTGTTTATGGATAAAGATAAATTAAAATATGTTTCCTTATTAATTGTTCTAATGGTTTTACTTGTAATATCCATAGTGAATTTTAACTATAATATTCATAATTATGACATTATTTTAGATATTGTAATTGTAGCTATTTTTATATATGCTTTATATGATTACTTTAATACCAAAGATGAAAGAGCTTTAAGAAAAGAAAAAATTGAAAAGAACAAATATAAGGGTTCTAAAAATATTAAATCAAAAAAATAGTTTAAATCTTTTTTTAAATTTATGAAGGTTCTAGAAATATTAAATCAGAAAGGCAACTTTTAAATCTTATTCTTTTTTTAATTTTATTTTGTCTTGGATTCTATCTTATATTATTTATTAATATTGAAAATTAGTTTCCCTTAAATTATTAGAGCTTTTAAAATTATTGAATTTAATATAAAATGTTTAAGTTAAAAAAATAGTAAATAAAGAAGATTATTCCTCGTCATTATCTTCTTTATCGTTTTCCTCTGTATCCTCTTTTTCCTCTGGTTCTACAATATTTATAAGGATTTTATCAATTTGGTTTCCATCCATCCTTAATATTTCGAAACAGAATTTATCCCATGTAAATGTTTCTCCGTCTGTAGGGATTTTTTCAAGATATCCTAATATGAAACCTGCAATAGTTGAGAAATTATCCTCCTCTTCATTAGGTAACTCCTGGTCTGTAATATCAAAGATTTCTTTAAATCTATCAATTGTAATTCTACCGTCCATTAACCATGAATGGTCTTTAAGTTCAATAGCTTTCGGATCATCCATCTCATCAATACCTGGTATATCTCCAACAATCCCTTCAAGTAAATCATTTAAGGTAATTAAACCAAGAACTGTACCGAACTCGTCTACAACAAGGGCCATATGGACGTAATGTTGATTTTGTTTGAATTTAGTTAATAATTCCATGGATAAAAGATTATCTGGAACTACTAAAGGATTTTTAAGTTCTTTTTTTAGGTCTAGTTTTCTACCGTTAAATAATGAACCCAATAAATCTTTAGCTTGTACTACTCCAATAAAGTCATCAAGTTCTCCTGAGGCTACCGGAAATATTGAACGTTTACTCTCAATGATTTTCGCTTTGTTCTCTTTATCGCTGTCTTCAAGATCCAACCATACAATCTCATTTCTTGGTGTCATAATCATATCTACTTTTTGAGCATCAAGACGGAAGACCCTTTGAATAATGGCTTTCTCCTCTTCTTCAATATTTCCCTCTTCAATACCCTCTTCAATAAGTAAATTAACTTCTTCCTCGGTGATTTCATGTTTCTCATTACTTTTTTCACCAAGTATTCTAAGTAATAGGTTTGTTGAGTCACTTAATAGTTTTACTATTGGTGCAGATATACAGGATAACGTTTCCATTGAACTTGCAACTTTGATAGCTATCCTTTCAGGTTTGTTGATAGCTATCTGTTTAGGTGCAATTTCACCTACAATAAGGGTAAAGTATGTTGTAATAAGTACAATTATAATGTAACTTATTGTATAGGAATATGGAATATATGGTCCAAGGTAAGCTGATAATGGACCGGCTAAGGTTGCACCACCTACTACACCTAAAATAATGTTACTTGCAGTAATTCCAATTTGGACCGTTGATAAAAAGTTTGTAGAATCTTCTAATAAATTAATAGCTGTTCTAGCGCTTTTATGTCCTTCTTGCTCATATTTTAAAAGCTTATATTTTCTTGACGAAATAATAGCTAATTCCGCCATTGTTAAAATACCATTGATGATGATTAATATTATTATAATAATAATTTCGATGATTTCTGTTATCATTTCAATTCCTTTATAAAATAGTAATGATTATTTCCTAAAAATAAATTATCTTTTCAAATCATTTGCTGTTTGAAAACCTTTAAATCCGTGAATTTCTTCTTGCATGTCTTGAACTGCTTTTGATGCCTCTTCTCTTGTTGCTACCTTCTTAAATATTCTTCTTTCTTTAACTTTTAGAACTTTTCCACACACGCATTTTCTAGTAGCTTGTCCTTTTTTAGCATATAATACTCTTCCACAGTCACAACGGAAAATAAGATACATTTTTTAAATTCACCTTTTTTATCAAAGACTTTTTATTTTAAAAATAATTATGTATATATAATATATTATTGCATTCTTATTATAAAAACTTATGAATTTTTTATTTCATACTTTCTAATATGGTCTTTCTTATTTATCTAAGTGAAACTATTTATTTATATCTGGAATGAATGCTTCATATTTTATCTAATTATATTAACTATTTTTATAATCCGAATACTTTCATTGCAAGTGGGATAAATACATTTGTAGGTAATATAAAGAAGGTTGCTATGCTTACACCTATGTCTGTTCCAATGAAAACAAGCAATATTCTAAATATGTTATTGCCCCATAAATCCCTTAGGGATTCAACTTCACCTAAATTATTAATGTCTCTTTTTCTAACAGGCCTATAATGTAATTCCACAAGTGCTGAAAACATACCTGCAGCAAGTAATGGATGCATTACTGTAAATGGAGCAACTAATCCCCCTACAATAGCTGAGGGTATCTTAGAACCTGATAAAATACTGCCTAAAAATCCCATAATGATATACACAAAGAAATATTCGAAAAGTTCATTGGTAATATTTACACCATGAATAAAAGCCAGAAAAAATATCGCAATAAATATTATTGGGATGGATGCAAGTATGATTTTTCCCCATGGTATTCCCTTGCCCTTATTTATGTCGGTTAACTCCTCATATGTCGGAATCTCCTCAGGATGATCTAGGTAATGGTTTATACCATGTTTATGTCCAGCACCTACTACTGCAATCACATTGTCTTCAGGAATGAGTGAAATGCTTCTTGCAAGATATGCGTCCCTTTCATTAACTAAAACCTCATAGACTGCAGGTGACTCCTCTTTAAAGAATTTCATTACCTCTTCAATTGTATCTTCCTGTTTTAACTCTTCGATGTCAAATTCCTCTTCCTCGTCTTCACCAATTAAAACGGCTTTAAGTGTTTCAAATACAAATCTGGCCTTTTCCCAGCTACTCATTTTATTCAATGCCCTTTGCAGGGTGGTGTTAATATCTCTATCTAAAAGTGCAATCCTGATGTTTAAATCCTCTGCAGCCTCTATAGCACCTATCATTTCAGAACCAGGTTTAACGTCCACGTCCTGACCGATCTTATTTTGAATATAACCTAAGATACTTGATGCAAAAAATATACCAACCTTATTTTCCTTAATAATCTTTCTCATGGAAATGGTATCGTCGGTTTCAATACCTTTCATCTCATTTCGAAGACGTTGATATCTTCCATAATCAAGTTCAATTCCCACAACCTCTGGCTGAACTTCATATATGGTGTTCTTTACTTCTTCAACACTATCGGCAGATACATGTGCAGTACCTATAATAGTTAAATTCTCTCTTTTCAAAATAACACTTCTTAGTAGCTTGTTAAAATAAACAAAATAATATGATAAAATAGTTTTATTTGTATAATTTTTTAATAAATTTTAATATTTAATATTTATTATACTACTATTTATAAATTGATTTTTTAACCTTTAATAATTTATATGTTTGTTACTTAAATAGCTATTTAGACTTTTTTCATTATTCTGATTTTTAATTAAAATCATTATATAAACAATAAATAAAAATATTATTAATGGATTTTTTTTGTGATAAAATGAAGGTAAGTTTAAGTTTTGAGAAAACCATTTCAAATGACACTTCTGTTATGATTGACGCATTAAGAGCAAGTACTACTATCACTGTTGCCTTATCTTCTTTTAAAAAGATCATCCCCGCATTTTCAAAGGAAGATGCAATCTCTAAAAGCATTAAATATGATGGAGTTTTAGCAGGTGAAAGGGAAGGTTCAAAAATAGACGGATTTGATTTGGGTAATTCTCCAGAGGATGTTTTGGAATATGAAACAGATAAGGAAAATTTTATATTGACCACTAGTAACGGTACAAGAATTCTTCAGAATATGGAAAGTCCCCATGTTTTAATTGGGGGATTTGTTAATGGAAAGGCATGTGCTGAAAAATGTATTGAAGTGGCTGACAACCATATAGATATTGTAATGGCAGGTTGGAAGGGTAATTTCACAATTGAGGATTATCTTGCAGCTGGTTTTATAATAAGATGGCTTGATTATTATAATGAGAAGCAGGATTTAAACTGTGAATTTTCAGAATATGCGGTATCAGCAAAATTAGCCTCTTATAATGATGAGATGGTAAATCAGGCTATATTTGATGGTTTTTCAGCTAAAAGATTAATCAATGTAGGTTCTAAAAAAGATATTGATTTTTCATTAAAAAGGGATATTTTTGATGATGTTGGTATATATGAAAATGGTACAATTACCAAGTTTTGATAAGTTTTATTATTTTATCTAAATTATATTAAAAATATTTGATTTTTTTATATTTTTTTACAAGATTTAATTTCTAAATTGAATGAATCTATTTTAAAAATCTAATTTAGATAATTTTTTTCAATTAACTATTTGGATTATAGAAATGGATTTATTTATCAATTTATATGGTGATAATCTTAATGTATCTTTGAATCAATATATAGACATGATTTCAATTTTATGGGAGGATAATATGAAGATAGTAACAACGCCAATGTGTAGGAAGGTAGTTGAACTTGGAGGAATCAGTGATTATGTGGTGAATAAACATCCTTCAAGTAAGGATGGCGATTTTGCAATCCTTTTATCAGAGAGTGGGACAGACATTGATTCATTACCTCTGAAATTAAATACCTTTAATGAGATTTTAGAGAGCATCATTGAGGTTTCAAACTTAACGTCTAAACCTCTAAGTAAGGATGAGGTAATCGATAAGATAAGGGATTATAATCTAATCTATGAATGGTTTACAAATACAAGTAAGTTCTCACAGTTAAGGGAGGAAAATCATAATATTAATGTTAAGGTATTATCTAATTTCCTAAAGGAGATTGTCGAAGATATGAACTTCAATATTGATGATTCTGACTTTGATTATTTAATTTATCCTGATTATATGGAAGATATAAAAGAAAGTGGTAATTATAAACTAGTTAAAATACCATCCCATCATAATGTTCCGGAAGATCCTATTGAAAGGGCCGAGTTGAGATATTCCATCCTATTAAATATTGGTCTTTTATAGGAATATGGAATCTTAATTATAAAATTTATTAAGTAGTAATTTAATATCTTAATATAACTATACTAATGTGTATTTTTTTAAAGTAGGAGATGTTTATAGTGTATGAAACCTTAACTTATTCTGGTGGAATTCATAAAAGTAATGAAATGAGGGAGCTTATTGAAGATTTAGGTGGATTTATTATACAGGAAAATGTTATCCAAATGGATCTTGTCTTGAATATGGCTGTACCAGTTGATGATGTTGATAAAATCAAAGAGAAATCTAAAGAATTATTAGGTAAACTAACCTTTGCCCCTATGGCAGGTTCTGAAATAGCTATTGTTTCACCAACATTGGCAAGACACCACTTACCACATGCGGCATGTGATATATCCGAGTATCTTAGAAGGTTCGGTGCAAAGGATAACATGATAGGTTTGGCAAGAGGTCATGGTAAGGGTACAAGCGGAATCTCACAAGAGGAAAAATATTTGATTGAGGAACATGATTTGGCTATCTTTGCCCTTGGAAGTTTCAAAGATTGTATTATTGAGAAATCATTTTTGTTTGATGATATAGACATTCCTGTAATTGTAACTGGTGCTCCTGATATAGACATTGAGGAATTGCCTGGTGCCGATGCATATGTTGGAGGTTTAGGTAGAATTCCACGTAGACTTAAACGTGGTGAAAATATCCGTGCACTTAGGAGATTAGTTCAAACTACAGAGGATATCTTAAACCGTAAGAAAAAATACATGGCTGAAGATGCTCCTTTGGCACCTCCTGTAATGGTTAAAAACGCTATTGAAAGACAATTACCAGAAATCAAAGATGTTCACACTCCAACTCCTATTACAACACAGTTAGACGGTTTAAGGGTGAAACTAGATTATGACAAATATCATGATAAAATAGGTCAGGTTGTTGTAAACGACCAATATTTATCAGACATAGCGGATATCAATAGATCACACATGTATAATTATACCCTAGTAAAATTATATAGTGAAAGTTCCATTGTGGATAATTAATCTATTTTAAATTTTTTTTATTATTTTTTTTAGCTACTTTTTTCAATTTTGAATTTTAGAATATCCAAAATTTATTCTTATTGTTTTTTATGTAACTACTTTTTTCAATTCAAAATTTTTAAATATCTTATTGGTCAATAGTTTTTATATAATTTTTTATAATGGGATACTATGGAATATTTCAAAAGAAGATACTTAATCAACGGACCAATTGGAACAATCTTTCTTTTTATCTATAATTATTTTCTAATTGATGCTTTATTCAAGTATATTAACTGTCAATTAAATCCCGTGGTTCTTTTGTCCATCTGTTTATTTCTGGCTTTAATAAATATCATATCCATTACCGTTGAGATAAAAGCCTCCTATAAAATTACAAGAATGTTTATGGAGATTTCAGAGCTTTGGAAATGGGCCTCATTGATGTTTTTATTTGAGCTAATCCTATTATATGTCTTAGGCCTCTTTATAAAAATTCCACGGGAATTGGTTCTAATATTATATTCATTGGTGATTGTTCTTGGAGTCTATGGCTATTATAATGCCCATCACATTAAAGTAAAATATCATAATTTACCTATTTTAAAAGGGGATGATAATGAATCAATAGCTATTTTACATATCTCAGATGTGCACTTTGGTTCCATTAGAAGAGAGTCAATCCTGGTAAATCTAAAAAACAAAATCAATCAAGTTTATCTTGATTTAAAACAGGAGGGTATAGAACATATCATTGTTATTATTTCAGGAGATCTTGTAGACGGTTCCTCTCCAGTTAATATTGAAGATTTGAAACCTTTAAATGATATAAAACCTAAGGTTATTTTTACTCCAGGTAATCATGACCATTATCAGGATATAAATGGTTTATTAAATGATTTAGAAGGATTAGGTGTCATTGTTTTAAACGGTGATAGTTTGGATATGAAAGATTTGGGCTTAAATATTATAGGTTTAGATTTCAAGTATGAGGATATGGAAGGTAAATGGGAAGAATGCCATTTTAATCTACCTGTAAATAAATCTGAAACAAATATCTTAATATTCCATTTGCCTATCTTCTATGAATATTTTAAAAAATTGGGTGTGGATTTACAATTGTCTGGTCATACTCATGGAGGACAGTTTTATCCTGCAAATCTATGGGTTAAGGCTGTTTATCATAAACTAAAAGGACTTTATGCCTTTAGTAATTATGATGTTTCAGATGGATTTTATTTATCAGTAAGCACTGGTTTAGGTACTATGGGTCCTCCTATTAGAATAGGTACTGATTCAGAAATAGTGGTTTTAATGTTAAATAATAAAAATTTTAAAAATAGCTTTTTTTAAAAGCCTTTTAATTATAGGGATTGAATGAAAGTTCATGATAATTTTCTATTTTATTGAATATTTCCATGTCTTCCTTTAAAATCTCTTCCATAGAAGTTTATTTCTCCAACAAGCTCTCTAAATTGTATTAATTCTTGTTCTATTACATCCTCTTCAGTCAACGTTCCACTTAATTCACCATCAACACTTAAAGTATCTGGTCCACGTGTTACAAGTCTTTCAATGCCGTCTGCACTAAATATTCTATTTGCATCTAGTTCATGAATATATGCCCTTCCTGGAATGAATACCGTATCCTGAACATTGGTTAAATCAATATCCTCAAGATCATATTTTGTAATTAAACATGCAATATCCTTCTTAGTAGATATTACATTTACATGATCACTTGCTCCAATCTTTTCAAATATCCTGGCTATTTTTGGTCCTGCAACAGCAGATGATATGATTGTTGCATAACCTGTAACTTCCGGAATAAAATCCAAGTATGGTTCATTACCTTTATTTGCAAGTGCGAACGGTGCACCTGTTTCGGGATCACATACTGGTGTTCCGGTAATTCTAAGTTTTGGAAATTCTGAGTTGATTTCCCTTACAAGTTGCTCAAAGCTTTCAACAGATTGGCTTTCAATACCTTTAACAATAGGTCCATTACCTAGTATTAATCCACCTTCTGTTGTATTTGCAAATCTCATAAGGATACCTGCTTTTGCTCCCCATTCTTCCAACTTTTCACAGGTGTTTCTTAAAATATCTCCATCATTTACCCCTGGAATGATTACCATTGCAGCATGTAATTCGGTATTTTCTGAAAATATCTGAGCCGCCTTAAGGGAAACCTCAGGATTCGGATCTCCCATCCATTGATGTCTTAACTTAGCATCTGCTGCAAATAGGGTATAGGTTACTTCATCAACTCCAAGATTAATTAAATCCGTAACCCACTTCTCATCGTCAATACCTTTACCACTTGTATATCCTAAATGTATCGGTATCTGGAATTGGTGCAATGTGGCTGCTAAATCTTTAATCTGGGGATAACAGCTTACGTCTCCTCCACCACTAATGTTTATTTTTAGATTGTTGTCTCTAGGTGGGTTTAACATTAAGGTAGTTTGAACCTCATTGGCAACTAAATAAAACGGTTTAAATTCAGATTCTGCATCCTGGATTCCTATAGAACATCTTTCACATCCTATTTGATTAGGTGGACAATATTTGCATCCTAAAGGTTTCACATCCTTGACTTTCTTAAAGTAGCAGTATTTACAAAAACCCCTACAATCCTTTCCTGGAATACCACCAACATCTGCTAAAATTTGCATTTTAATCCTTCGGTTTATAATTTTTTTATTGTTATATATTATTTAATATATTGATTATTGTAGATATTTAATATTAAATAGATATATCTATTTTTTATAATATTAGTTTTTACTATTTTCTGCAATTCCCCTTATATTTTTAATATTTATCTGAAAAATTGTTTTTTAGAAAAATTTAAAACAGTTTTTAAAAGGTTTATTTTTTGTTTAAAATATAAGGCATTGATATTTTATATTTATTTTAGGTTATTTTATTTTAAAGATTTTTCTAATATAATATATAAGTTTATTTTAAAGTTAGCCTATTTTAATTTATTTTATTTATTAATGTTTTCAAATTTTTCGAAATTTTTTTATTATCTTTTCATATTTGAAGTAATACCTTTTTTAAATTTATTAATTTAATGTCAATTCATCGAATTTTAAGTTCTTTTTAATTCTTTTTTAATTTATCTTAAACGGATTTTAAATTATTTTGATTAAACTAAAATAATATTGAGTTATTTTTTTTATTTTACAATCGGTCTATTTTCTTTATTTGCCTTAATTTTCCTGTTTTGTCTTTTAAAAAAGTATTACTTTTTATTCTTTTTTTACTAATTAAAAGGGATTTATTATTACTTATAAATTTTACTGATTGTAAAAAAAGGTAATATTTATATTATATCTTTAAGATATTAAAATTTGTATACCATATGCTTCTATGCAAAATACTTGCTTTGTAGCTAACTTGACATAATCAAACAAAAATTAAAGTTTATGTTAAGTGGTATATTTGTAACTCTATTTATTTAGGAGGGAAAAAATTGGCGAAGTTTGATGATAAAGTCGATTTATACGACGATAGAGGTACATTAATTGATAGTGATGTACCTATTGAAGCTCTAAGTCCAGTACGTAATCCAGCTATTAAAGAAATTACTGCTGGTATTAAAAGAACCGTTGCTGTAAACTTAGAAGGTATTGAAAATTCATTACGTAATGCTGCTGTTGGAACAAAAGCTTCTAAAATATTAGGAAGAGAATTAGATCTTGATATTGTAGCAAATGTAGATGCGATTGCAGCTTCTGTAAAAAAAATGATTCAAGTAACTGAAGATGATGATACTGTAGTTGAACCTCTTTCCGGAGGTAAAAGACTTTTAGTACAAGTACCTACAAGAAGAATTGATGTAGCTGCAGAATACTCTGTTGCAACCTTAGCAACTTCTACTGCATTAACCCAAGCTATTGTTGAAACATGTGATGTAAGTATGTATGATGCTAACATGGTTAAAGCTGCTATCTTAGGTATGTATCCTCAAACCGTAAGTTATGACGGATCTAATATTAAAACTATGTTAGATGTACCTCAAAAATTAGAAGGTCCTGGTTACTCATTCAGGAACATTAAAGCTAACGATATGGTTGCAACTACCCTTAAAAACAGTTTCCAAGCTACTGCTTTAGCTAGTATCTTAGAACAAACTGCTATGTTTGAAATGGGAGATGCAATTGGTGCATTCGAAAGAACTCACTTATTAGGTTTAGCTTACCAAGGTATGAATGCTGATAACATGGTCTTAAGTTTAGTACAAGATAATGCTACTGATTCTTCCGTTGGTGACATTATGAATGATACTATTCAAAAAGCAGTTGATGATAATGTAATTTCTGTTGAAAAAGATTTACATGGATTTAATTTATACCAAACCGACGATTTCGCAAAATGGAACGCATATGTAGCTGCAGGTTCTGTTGCTGCAACTATGGTAAACGTTGGTGCTGCTCGTGCTGCTCAAGGTATTCCATCCACACTTTTATACTTCAACGATTCAATTGAATTTGCAACTGGTTTACCTGGTCTCGACTTTGGTAGAGGTGAAGGTGTAGCTGTAGGATTCAGTTTCTTCAGTCACTCTATCTATGGTGGAGGAGGTCCTGGTTTATTCAACGGAAACCACGTTGTAACTAGACACAGTAAAGGTTACACTATTCCTTGTGTAGCTGCAGGTATGTCTTTAGATGCTGGTACTCAATTATTCTCTCCAGAAGCAACTTCTGGATTAATTAAAGAAGTATACAGTAGTATTGATGAATTCAGAGAACCTCTCAAATATGTTGCTGAAGCAGCTTCAGACATAAAAGGAGACATATAAATTTATAAAAACTAATTATTTTTTAATAATAAGTCTAATAACGGGGTTGATATAATGGATATTGAAATTTTTCCACATAGAATGCTTGGTCCTGATACAACCGAGAAAATCTTAAATGATATTGAAAGTTTAGAGGATGTAAATAGGACAATTATTCATGGACCTAGACTCCCCCCAGATGATCCTGATCTTCTTCCTCAATATAAGGAGAGAAGAGAAATAGTTGTTAAAGGTCAACCTATAACCCTTAAAGTTAAAACAGGTCGTATATTGGTTGAGTTAACTTCCGAGTCTGCAATCAATGAAATTGATAAGATTTGCAGTGAATATCTTCCTTTTGGATATGATATTAACACAAGTAGAAGTGAATATATTAGAAAGCAAAGGACCGTGTCCGATGCTATTAAATATGGTCCTGATGATAATCTTCCAGATGAGTTAATTGGTATGACTGATGCTAGAAGACAAATGGCAGATGATCTTAATTTTATTAATGATGATATGGAATAGGTAATATGATAGGAAGAACAACTCATGTAGTTGATTGCCGAGAAACTATGGGTCTTGGTGAAGGAGGAGGTATTGCTCAAAGAGGTACTTTCGCTAAATGTGGAAGTGATGTAATAGCAGTAGCTATGTCTCCAGGTAAAAGACATATTACTAAACCTGTATGCGAGATTACATTTGCTTTACGTGAAGCTAATTTACTTACAAGTACTATGGTATTGAATGGTGGTGCTGGTCTTCCAGGAGATGCACCAGGTGCAGGTGCTTCAAGTTTATTTGGTTTAACTCCTGATGAGATTGAACAATTAAAACAATATAAGTTATTAGTTATTCACTTAGGTGGTGTTAGAAACCATATTATTTACAAAGCAAGATTAATATTAAGAAATGTTAATAAACCTTGTGTGATTATTTGTGAATATCCTGTTGATTTCGAGGATTTTGCAAAGATTGGGGTTAAAACTTCTAAGGTTATGCCCGATGAAGCTAAAACAAAAGGAACCATTATTAATATAATTAGTGGTGTTATTAGAGGACAAACAGTTTCTCAAGAACAATTAGACGAAATTATTAGAAAAGTTAAATTAGCATTAGGAGATGCATGATTATGGCACAATATTATCCAGGAACATCTCAAGTTTCTGAAAACAGAAGACATTTTGCTGACCCAGAACAAAAGTTAGAAAAATTACGAGAAATTTCAGACGAAGATGTAGTAAAAATATTAGGTCACAGAGCTCCAGGTGAAGAATATAAACATGTTCACCCTCCTTTAGATGAAATGGATGAGCCTGATGACATTGTAAGAGAACTTGTTACACCTATTGACGGTGCAAAAGCAGGAGACAGAGTAAGATATATTCAATTTGCTGATTCCATGTACTTTGCTCCAGCTCAACCTTATGTAAGAGCAAGATCTTACATGAACAGATACAGAGGAATTGATACTGGTACTTTATCAGGAAGACAAGTTATTGAAGCAAGGGAAAGAGATTTAGAAAAACTTTCTAAAGAATTATTAGAAACTGAATACTTTGACCCAGCAAGAACTGGAATTAGAGGTAAATCTGTACACGGTCACTCTTTAAGATTAGATGAAGACGGTATCATGTTTGATATGTTAAGAAGACAACTTAAAAACAAAGAAACTGGACATATCGAAATGGTTAAAAACCAAATTGCTATTCCTTTAGATGAACCAATTGATATTGGTGAACCTTTAGATGAAGACAAATTAAAATCTATCTCTACTATTTACAGAGTAGATGGTGACAAATACAGAGATGACAAAGACGCTGTAGAAGTATTACATAAAATCCACCTTACAAGAACTCAAGGAGGATATAACCCTGAATAGGGGAGGTTATTATTATGGCTGATAAGAAATTTTATGAAGCATTAAATAAAAAATTTAAAGAATCTCCAGAAGATAAAACCACTACTTTCTACAATTTAGGTGGATGGAAACAATCAGAAAGGAAAACCCAATTTTACGAAGCTGGTAAAGAAATAGCTGAAGAAAGGGGTATTCCTATGTACAACCCAGATATTGGAAGTCCATTAGGTCAAAGAACTTTAATGCCTTACCAATTATCTACTACCGATACCTTTGTAGAAGGAGATGATTTACACTTTATTAACAATGCAGCTATCCAACAATTATGGGATGATATTAGGAGAACTGTACTTGTAGGATTAAACACTGCTCATAACGTACTTCAAAGAAGATTAGGTATGGAAGTAACTCCTGAAACCATTACCAATTACTTAGAAACTGTAAACCACGCAATGCCTGGTGCAGCAGTTGTACAAGAACACATGGTAGAAACTAACCCATACTTAGTATCAGACAGTTATGTTAAAATTTTCACTGGTGACGATGAGTTAGCAGATGAAATCGATCAATGTTATGTTTTAGATATTAACAAAGAATTCCCTGATGACCAAGCTGCTCAACTTAAAGCTGAAGTTGGTGATAAAATCTGGCAAGTTGTCAGAGTTCCTTCTTTAGTAGGAAGAGTTTGTGATGGAGGTACTACCTCAAGATGGTCTGCTATGCAAATTGGTATGTCAATGATTTCCGCATACAACCAATGTGCTGGTGAAGGTGCAACTGGTGATTTCGCATTCGCTACAAAACACGCAGAAGTTATTCAAATGGGTGCTCCATTACCACAAAGAAGAGCAAGAGCAGCTAACGAACCTGGTGGTGTACCATTCGGTTACATAGCTGATATTGTACAATCTTCCAGAGTTAATGTAGATGATCCAGTAAAAGTAACATTAGATGTTGTAGCTGCTGGTGCTGCATTATACGATCAAATCTGGTTAGGTTCATACATGTCTGGTGGTGTAGGATTCACTCAATATGCTACTGCAGCATATACTGATAACATTCTTGATGACTTTACTTACTATGGTAAAGATTACGTAGAGGATAAATATGGCGGATTAACCGAAGCTCCTAACAACATGGATACTGTTCTTGATGTAGGTTCTGAAGTAACCTTCTATGCATTAGAACAATATGATGAATACCCAGCTTTACTTGAAACCCAATTCGGTGGATCTCAAAGAGCTGCTGTTACTGCAGCTGCTTCCGGTTGTTGTACTGCATTTGCAACTGGTAACTCTCAAACTGGTTTAAGTGCATGGTACTTATCACAATACTTACACAAAGAACAACACTCCAGATTAGGATTCTATGGTTACGATTTACAAGATCAATGTGGTGCTGCTAACGTATTCTCTATAAGAAACGATGAAGGTTTACCACTTGAAATGAGAGGTCCTAACTATCCTAACTATGCAATGAACGTAGGTCACCAAGGTGAATACGCAGGTATTGCACAAGCTCCTCACGCTGCACGTAAAGATGCATTTTCATTTAACCCATTAATTAAAATTGCATTTGCTGATAAGAACTTATGCTTCGACTTCACTCAACCACGTGCTGAAATTGCTAAAGGTGCTTTAAGAGAATTCTCACCTGCTGGTGAAAGATCTTTAATCATTCCAGCTAAATAGGTGTATTAACACCTATTTTTTTCTTTTTAATTTTTTTTATTCTGTGAAGGAATTTAGAAAAGTTTTTATATAAAAGTTAAAATATTATTATTAATACATTGGTTTTTTAGTTTTACTGATGTATCAAATAAATGAAGAGATTAATATTTGGATTAATATTATAAGTAAAATTTATTATCAGAAATAAATTTTAATTGTTTGATTTGACAATTTAAATAAAAAATCTACATTTCACGTTTATTAAATTATTAATTTAATAAAAACTAAGGAGGAAAAAATTTATGGACCCTATAACTTTAGGTGTTGTCGCATTGATGGGTGCTGCTGCAACTATCGGTGGAGCTGCAGAAGATTTAGAATCTGATGTAGGTTCACAAAGTAACCCTAACTCACAAGTTCAGTTAGCTCCTCAAATGGGACATTTACATAGAATTATAAATAAGGCAACTTCCGGTGAACCTGTAGCATACGGTGTATGGTGTGGTGTTGCTGGTGCTGTTGCATTTGTATTTATGTCATACTTAAACGTAATGCCTATTGTAGCAATTGCATTAGGTGCAGTTGTTGGTGCTTTCGTTCATTCTATTTATACAGTAACTTCTCATATGGGACGTATTGTAGGTCAATCTCAATTTGGACAACCATTGTTTATGGATGTATTGACTGAATGTTTAGGACCAATTGCTGGTCATGGATTTATTGCTACTTTTTGTATTGTTGGTATGTCTTATTTAATGATTATTCCTATTAATGGAAGTGCTTTACACATATTCCCATTACCAATCTTAGCTGTACTTTGGGGTATAACTATTGGTGCTATCGGATCATCTACTGGTGATGTATACTATGGATCCGAAAGTGAATACCAAAAATTCGCTTACGGTGCTGGTACTCCTGTAGCTATTCAAGGGGATATTGTAACTAAAGAAGCTATCGGAGCTAAAAACTCTATTGATGTAGTAGGTTTCTGTTCTAGATTTGGTGGACCTATTACTGGATTATGTTTCGGTTTAATCGTATTTTTAAGCTTCTGGATTACTATTGTTTTCGGAACTATTGGTGGACAAATTGCTGGTATTATTATTGTTTTACTTTTAATTTACTTAAATTACAAAGTTGAAACCTATGCTAGAAATAAATTTGGTCCATATGAAGAGGAATAAGGAGGTTTTACAATGGATTTAATTATGATGTTATTAATTATCATTGCTGGTGTCTGTATGGGTGCTGGTGTACACTTTATTCCTGTAGGTGGAGCTCCTGCAGCTATGTCTACCGCTACTGGTGTAGGTACTGGTACTGCTATGTTAGCAGCTGGTGCAGGAATGACTGGATTAATCACTGCAGCTTCATTAGAAGGTGCTGGTCTTGGATTAATTCTTCTTGCAGGTGCTATTGGTTCTATGATGATGATGGGTATTACTATGCTCTTTGGTAACTTTATTTATGTATTTGGTGTAGGTGTAGTACCAAGTTCAGGTAAAGTTGAAAAAGATCCAATTACTGGATTACCACAAGCTGCTTATAAAACTCCTGGTACCGAAGGTCACGGTGTTCCTACTGTATCCTTTGTTAGTGGTATCATCGGTTCTGCTTTAGGTGGTATTGGTGGAGGAATGGCTTTCTATGCTGTTCAAGAAATGGCTAAAAATTCTATCTTATTCGCTGGTAATATGCCAGTTATTATTGGTGTTGCTGCTATTTGTTCAATTGGTTTATTCTTTGTAAACTCTGTAGTTGCTTCATACAATATTGGAGGTACTATTGAAGGTTTCCACGATCCTAAATTTAAAAGAATTGGTAACGGAGCTTTAGCTAGTATTATCGCATCTTTAGTAATTGCTATTTTTATTGCACTTATTGTTGGAGGTATTTAAATGGCTGACGAAGGACAAGCTGTTAGTTCAACAAATTTATTAATATTAGGTGTTATTGGTGGATTAATTTTAGTTTATTTATCAACTGTTAATGCTACCATTGGACCTTTATTCGCATGCTTAGGTGGAGTTTGTGCTATTTTATGGGGATCAGATGCTATTCGTAGAGTTGCAAGTTATGGTTTAGGTACCGGTGTACCTTCCATTGGATATATGTCTTTAGGTGCAGGTTGTGTTGCTGCTTTAACAGGACTTGCTGTTGGTGCTCAATTCAACCTTGTTATTGCTGGACCTGTTTTAGCTTTAGTATTTGGTTGTATTATTGGTTTAATCATTGCTGTTGTTGCTAAAAAAATTGTCGGTATGAAAATCCCTGTATTAGAAAGATGTACTACTGAACTTGCTGGTGCTGCTGCATTATCTGTTGTAGCTTTCTCTGCAGCTATTGCTGGTTCTATTGATTTTACCCCAATCTTAAATAATGTAGTTGCAACTGGTTTCATTGCTTTATTATTTATCTTAAACACTATGGCAATCCAACACCCTTACAACGCTTGTTTAGGACCTAACGAAGATCAAGTAAGAACTCTTAAATGTGCTGCTTCTACAGCATTCTTATCAATGATTATTGTTGGTATCTGTACTATTCCTTTAGGTCACTCTGCTTGGTTACTTGTTGTTGTTGTCGGATTAATCGGATGGATTATTGCTTTCAGAAGCTTTGTTCAAGCTTCATACGAAGCAGCTGCATCTGTCAAATGGTCAGGATTATGGCCTAAAACAGAAGATTAGGAGGTACAAATATGGCAGATATGTTACCTTTAATACAAGTAGTACCTGAAATGAATGTTAACTTAGATCCTATATCTGGTGTCTTAGGTGCTGGTGGTGGAGACTTAGTTATTTTATCAATGGACGATATTAACGCAGAAATAGACAAAGTTTGCGCTGCTGCTGATGAATTATCTAACTCTTTAGATCCTACCACTGCTCCTGAAGGTTCCTATCCTAATAGGGAAGGAAACTATGTTATTGCAGGTACTTTAACAAATATGGTTTATGGATTTTTAATAGCAGTATTTATTATTATTGCTATGATTCCTGTATTAACTAAATTGGGGGTTTTATAGATGGCAGATAAAAAATCACCTGCAGACGGATGGCCATTAATTAGTGGTGAATATGAAGTAGGAGATCCGGAAAGCCCTGTTGCTGCTACTACCTTAGCTTCAGAACTTGCTGGAGATATTGTTGGTGCTGGTGCAGCTATTGCTGGTACCTGTCACACAGAAAATCTTGGTGTAGAAAAAGTAGTTGCTAATACAATTTCTAATCCTAACATTAGATTCTTAATTGTTTGTGGTGCTGAGGTACAAGGACATATTACTGGTCAATGTTTTGAAGCATTACATGCAAATGGATGTGATCCTGAGAAGAAAAAAGTTAATG
The DNA here is from genome assembly GCF_000320505.1 of Methanobrevibacter boviskoreani JH1. NCBI lineage: Archaea > Methanobacteriati > Methanobacteriota > Methanobacteria > Methanobacteriales > Methanobacteriaceae > Methanobrevibacter > Methanobrevibacter boviskoreani. Next base: position 71,978 of record NZ_BAGX02000020.1, on the reverse strand, counting down.
GTGCAATTGGAGCAATTCCTTTTGTAGATAACCTTCCTTTAGAAGCTGTAGAAAGATTCCAAAATCAAGTTGAACTTATCTCTATGATTGATAACGAGGATGTTGGTGCTATAACTGCTAAGGTCAAAGAATGTATCGAAAAAGATCCTGGTGCTATTGAAGAAGAAGCTATGGTTATCGATGTTTCCGAAGGTGGAGAAGCAGAAGAAGATGAAGGAGAGGCAGTAAGAGTAGTTTCTGGAGAGACTGCATTACTCGAAGCACGAATTAGAGATATAGACACCGAAATCAAAATGATTGGTGCTATACAAAAGAATATGACTGGTAATTATGCTGGTAAAGTACAAGGTATTATGATTGGTCTTGTATTTATGATTGTAATTATGGGTCTATTCTTATTCTTCTAAACTGGAGGTAAGTTATTATGGTACAAATTTCAAACAAACCAAATGTCCGTGGACTTAAAAATACAGCTGATGATATTGAATATTCATCAAAACTTATCGGAAGGGAAGGAAGAGTTTATGCTGCTTTATCTTTTACTAGAACTAAAGGTATTGGTATAGGAGTTACTATTGCTTTTGTATTATTAATTCTCCTTCCTTATATAGCAAAATTATGTGGATTATAGAGGTGTAAAATATGGCTGATAAAGAAACAACACCTTCTGTAATGGTCGATTCAGAAGAATTTAATAAAGCAATGGTAAAATTAGACGATGCTCAAGAAAAAGTTGAATTTGCTTTAGGAGAATATTCTCAACGTTTAGGCCAACAAACAGGAAGAGATTTAGGTATATTATATGGTATGATGATAGGTCTTGCAGTTATGGTTGTATTTATTAAATTCAATCTTGCATCTTTAATGACCTCATTAATATCAGGTTTAATTTAGAGATTGGAGGTTTTATTAATGTTTAAATTTGATAAAGAACAAACCGTCGTAGATGTTGCAGGAGTCAAATGTGGAGGACAACCTGGAGAATATCCAACAGTTCTTTGTGGTACTATTTTCTACGGTGGTCACAAAATTATTTCAGATGAAAAAGCAGGTATTTTTGATAAAGATGCTGCTGAAGGATTAGTTAAAGAAATGGAAGAAATGTCTGATGTAACCGGAAACCCTTGTATTATACAAAACTTCGGTGCTACACCAGAAGCTATGGTAAATTACTTAGAGTTTATAGGAGATATTTCCGATAAACCTTTCCTTATAGATTCTACCGGTGCAGATGCTAAAATCGCAGGTATTAAATACTGTGATGAAGCTGGTCTTGCTGACAGAGCAATTTACAACTCTTTAAACATGTCTTGTGAAGCTGATGAAATTCAAGCTGTAAAAGATTCAGACATTGAAGCTTCTATTATTTTAGGATTCAACCCTATGGAACCTGGTGTTCAAGGTAAATTAAACATATGGGAAAATGGTGGATCTGTAATTGATCAAGGTATTTTAGAAATGGCTGAAGACTGTGGAATTACTAAATATTTCATGGATGTAGCTGTTACTCCTTTAGGTCAAGGTGGAGGTCCTGCTACTAGAACTACCTTTGCAGAAAAATCCAAATGGGGTTATCCTGTAGGTTCCGGTATTCACAATGTACCTTCCGCTTGGGATTGGTTAAAAGGATGGAAAAAAGAACACAAAGAAGCATGGCCTGTATGTGATATTGGTTCAGATATTATTCAAGTAATGGTTGGTGGAGACTTCTGTTTATATGGTCCTATTGAAAACAGTCAAAAAGTATTCCCTGCTGTTGCTATGGCAGATTGTTTCATTGCTGAAGCAGTTGCTGAAATTGGAACTGAACCTGTTGAAGGTCACCCATATACTAAATTAGTATAGATACTTTGCTGATTAGATGATCATTCATCTAATCTTCTTTTTTCTATATATTCTGTTTTAAAAATTGATTTTCGATACTTTATACTTATACTCATTTTTAAGATTTTTTTGATATTTTTTAGAATACTATTTTCTAGCTTTTTTTATTTCAATATATTTTAATATTCTTGTTAGTTTATTGAATTTTTGTATATTTTATGAAAGACAAGTCATTGCTTTATTATTTTTTCCATGTTTTAGTAAAATCATTTAAAAAAATTTATATTATTAAAATTTAAGAAATATTATTAATTATTTTTTAAAAAAATAAATTAGATATATTAAAGTAGGGGATAGTTAAATGTCATTATTTGGGAATTTATTTAATAAGGGGCCAAAACCAATAATTGCACACAGCCAACCAGTAAGTTTAGCTTCACTAAAAGCTAGTAATAACAGACCTCAAAGTGGTGCCATGTACCAAACTAAACAAGATGTTTATTATGTTACAGCATCAGTGGAACTTGGTAATACTACAACAAAATGTATTTTAGCAGCCACAAATTTAAATAACAGTAAATCTTATTTACTGGATAAAACAGTTAAAATGACTAGGGATATTCGTCCACCTAAACCTAATGAAAAAGTTTTTGGTAAAACTGTTTGGGGAATAGAATTATCTAAAGAGGCAGTAGCTGAGATGATTAGGGACACTGTTTTGGAATCTCTTAAAAAAGCAGGGGTTGATAAAGAAGATGATTTGGATTTTGTTGTAAGATCTACAGGTGTTACCGCAGGGTTTTCAACTGCTGAAGAGGCTGGTGAATTAATTAAAGCATTGGCAGATGGTTGTCTTGATGCAGGTATACCTCCAAGAAAAATGGCTCCAGCAATGAGCTCTAAACAACTTCCTGAAAGACTTAGAAAATATACTTTACTTGATAATATTCAGTTTGATGGTGCTGTTGTAAGTGTGGTTCCTCCTAAAGGACCTCAATCCACTGCAAATGAGATGGAAGGTGAGCTTGTAACTGCGGGTATTAAGTTAGGTGCAAAATGGACTGATGTTGATTATAGAAATCCTTGTGTTTCACTTGACTTCGGTTCAACCTTGGCGGGCCGTATTGTAAATGATAATGTGCCTTATGCTAATACTGTTGGTAACTTTTTAGGTCTTGCAGGTGTAGTTTCAGATTCACTTGCAAAGGGTTCAGGTCAGGTGGATCCAAAATATGGTGCTGCATTAGATATTTATACTCCTAAATTAGATATGAAGGGAGATAAGAAAAAAGCTAAGGTTAATGCTGAAAAGGTTCACAGCAAGTTTATTGATATTAGAAAGGTTCCTACCGGAATAACCAGGTTCGGTACCGTTCCAATTAATCCTGAGGCTGCTGAGGAATCAGGTACTTGTTTGATAGGTTGTGATGTTGGAGAAAACGGTGATAAACTACCTGATTTAACTGATTTTGGTCATGAAATTTATGAAAATGACGGTCTTCCAACACTTATCTCAACAATGGATTATGTATCTGCTATGATTGTTCATAGAACTTTGGATATTGCATTTAAAGAAAATGTTATAACTGGGGGATCTGTTTTAGGAATTACTGGTAGGGCAGGTATTACAGGACGTAAACCTGAACTAATTTTAGAATATTCCAAAGATAAGTTTGTTGATACTGTATTTGTTGAAGATGGTCTTGCATTAGGTTCTGCGATTATGGCTCGTTGTATGAATTCAATGGGTACACAGAAAAATCCTATTGGTGGTCATCAAGGTGGTAAATGTATTTTAGGTAAAAGAATGAAACTTCAAGGTAGAATACCTAAATAATTTTTTATTTTTGGATTTTTATGATCATTGGACTAATTATGGCTGGAGGAAAGGGTACCAGATTGAAATCTAAATCTGAAAAGCCTCTATATAAATTTAATAATAAATTTTTAATTGACTATGTATTGGATAATATGTATCAATCAAAGTTAATTGCCAAGGTTTTGGTCATTGTTAGTCCACATACACAGAATACTAAAGATTATTTAATAGAATCTGATTTTATTGAACTTAGGGATTCTTTTGATACTTATGACAAATATTTTCTAGATAGTCCTGGTAAGGACTATCTTAGTGATTTATCATATGTTTTAAATATTCTTCAGGAAATATCAAAAGATAATACTTTATTGATGTTAAATTCTGATTTACCATTTGTTAGCTCTGATGTTATTGATGAGGTTTTGAAGATATATTTAAATCAGGACAAATCTGCATTATCTGTATTGATACCAACTGAGGTTTATGATAAATACAATGTATCCTATGAATATGAATTTAATGGTTTGGTTCCCTCTGGTTTAAATATTCTAAAATCTAATAATTCTATTCAAGATGAGACTAATATTGTCATGGAAAATATCGAACTTGCTTTTAATTTGAATTCTATCGATGATATTTCCATAGCTTATAATATCTTAGATTCTATTGAAAAATAATACTTAACTATTTTTGTTTTTATTGTTCTTTTTTTTATTTTAATTTGTTAAGATGGAATTTTATTGTAAATAACAATCATTTTAAATAATATAAAATAACATATATCTTAATGATTAAGAATATTTTATCATGGTGGAATCATGGAAAGTAAGAAAAGTGTTCAAAAAAGAGAAGAAAAATTATGGAGTGAAGTTAAGAATTACCAGGTAGCAACAAACAATGCTCGTATTTTAGGTGTTCTTGATGAACTTATTATTAATGATAAAACCGGTAAAATTGTAGATATTGCAATCAAAGTTGAAGACGGACGTAATGTTCATGTCAAAGGAGCAAAAAGAAAAGGAGATTTATTACTTGTTCCTTTCTCAAAGGTTGAAAAGGTTGGAGAATTTATCATTGTAACTGAATAAATTTTCAACTTTCATTATCTATTTTTTTATGGCTTTTTTTCATATCTCTAATTTTTTAAATATCTTTTAATTAATATTTGATTATAATTTTTTTATTCTATTATTTTTAGATATTTTACATATTTTTAATAGGGATTTTTATCCAATAATTATTTTTAATGGTATTTTTTTGCTTGTTTTTATTCATATTTTTGATATATCCATTATTTTTTAGTTTAAACTATTCTCCTTAATTTATATCAATTGTTATACATAGTTTTATATTATTGAAAATAAAATATTTTAGTAATATAACACTATTTATATTTTTTTTATAAATTCTGTTTATACTAATATTAATCTTATAAAGTTTAAGGTGATAGATTATGTTACTTGAAATAAGCAACTTGGCAGTTGAAGTTGAAGGTAAACAAGTTTTAAAAAATGTTAACCTTTCAATTGGGGAAGGAGAAACCCATGTACTTTTAGGCCCTAATGGAGCCGGTAAAAGTACTTTATTCATGACAATATTAGGATTTCCTAAATATAAAGTTACTAATGGTACTATAAAATTTAAAGGTAAGGACATAACTAATATGCCTACCTCTGAAAGAGTTGCTTTAGGAATGGGAGTAAGTTTCCAAAATCCTCCTGCAATTCGAGGAATTACTGTAAAAGATTTATTGAAATATGAATCAGGTCAAGAAGAGGATGAAGAGTTAAATCCTAGAATGAAAGAACTTGCAGATAAATTAAAGTTCAATGAAAATTTCTTAAACAGGGATGTTAATCTAGGATTTTCTGGTGGGGAAGTTAAGAGATCTGAAATTTTACAACTTTTAGCTCAACAGCCTGACTTTACAATGTTTGATGAACCTGATTCAGGTGTGGATATTGAGAATGTCGAATTAATTGCAGAGGAATTAAATGTAATCTTGGATAAACAAAAGAAATTGAGTGAACGTAAGAGATCAGGTTTACTTATTACCCACTTAGGTTATATTTTAAACTTTGTAAAAGCAGATAAGGCTCATATTTTAATGAATGGTGAGATAGCTTGCTCAGGTAACCCTGAAGAGATTTTAGCTGATGTTAGAGAAAATGGATTTACAGGATGTGTTAATTGTGCGCAATGTTTATGAAGATGCTGAAAAGGCTAAAAATAAAAAGGCACCACTAGGTACTGATATTACTATTGAAAATTATACAAATGATAATATTTCAGCTTTTGATGTTATAGATGATTTGGATGATTTGGCTAAAAAAGACCAGGATACTTTATTGTCTGTAGGTGTTGATACAAGCCAAGAAGATAGGGCAGGTTCATTTGTACAGATGGATCAAAGTAACATCTTCACAGCACAATTATCTAGTGATGTGGAGGTAATGAATACAGGTGTTGCACTTGATAAATATCCTTGGGTTAAAGATTATCTTTGGAATGCTGTTAAATCAGATCAGGATAAATACACTGCCGAGGCAGCTTTAAGGGAAAAAGAAGAAGGAGAATACAATGGATATTTTGTAAGGTCACTTCCAGGAACCAAAGAATTCTTCCCTGTACAGGCTTGTATGTTTATTGCAGATAAGGATATTATGCAAACAGCACATAATGTTATTATTGCTGAGGAGAATTCAGAATTGCATCTAATTACTGGTTGTGCAACTGGTGATGATGTATCATCAGCACTTCATGTAGGTGTAAGTGAGATTTACCTTAAACCTGGTGCAAAACTAACATTTACCATGGTTCATAACTGGGCTGAACAGGTAGAAGTTCGTCCGAGAACTGGAATTAAACAGGCGGATAATACAACATTTATAAATAATTATATTTTGACCAGTCCGGTTCACTCTGTACAGTCTTACCCTACAACCTATTGTGAGGGTAATAATTCAAGGGCACTTTTCCAAAGTGTTTTATCTGGTCAAAAAAATTCATATATTGATGTTGGTTCAAGGGCATATCTATATGGTCAAAACAGTTCTGCCGAAGTAATTTCACGTACTGTTGCAAATGATCAGTCTAAAATCTATGCAAGAGGTCATTTAATAGGTGAAAAACCTGAAGTAAAAGGTCACCTTGAATGTAATGGTCTTGTATTGTCAGATGATGCATCTATATATGCAGTACCTATTCTTGAGGCTAATTCATCAGGTCTTGAATTGTCTCACGAGGCTGCAGTAGGTAAAATTGATGAGGATGAAATTTACTATCTTACTTCCCGTGGATTTACCGAGGAAGAGGCTGCATCTATGATTGTAAGAGGATTTTTAAATATGGATATTACAGGATTGCCTCCTGCTCTTGCAGAATATACTAAAAAAATGATAGACATGAGTGTAAAGGGAATGTAATTTTCTTTCACTTCTTTTATTTTTTTTATATTTTTTATGTGTAAAATTAATTTTTCATACTTGTTTTATGTAATACAATATTTTATATAGTTATTACTTGTTTTATTTTAATTTTGTTTAGTATTTTTTAATTTTTTTATTGTTCCATTTATTATTTCAATGTTAAAATAATTTTTTTTATTAAATCTTATATATTAAAACAATTAAAATAAATAATTTTTAATTTATTCGTAGTATGACAAACTATATTTGTTGAATTAAATTCATTTTTATAAATTTATGTAATTCTGTTTAGTTACTTATAATTTTTTTTATATTTTTATCAATTTTTTCTCATTTTTTATTAAACATATTCTAATTTAAAAATTCATAAAATCTTTTTATATTATTTAAATGTTTCGATTTTAATTTCCGTGTAACATTTATATTAAAGTTAGAAGTAATATTGTAATAGTACATTAATGTAATGCTGAGCTAGCTCATTGAGGTACGGAGATTTATTCATGAAAATATATTTCTTGAAAATTAGTTTCTGCATTTTCAGGTTTTCTATATTTAATTGAATAGGTTGATTTTATAAGAGAGAAATCAATATTTTTAAAAACTTAAGTTTTTGAAAAGATTGGTAAATTTTTTAATAGAGGAGGTTAAACTCTATGGCAGATGATATAAAAATTGTAATGTTTTGTTGTAACTGGTGTTCCTATGGTGGAGCAGATACTGCTGGTACAGCTAGGATGCAATACCCACCTAATATAAGAGTTATTCGTGTAATGTGTTCTGGTAGAATTGATCCACAATTCGTATTAAAAGCATTCAGAGAAGGTGCTGATGGTGTACTTGTAACTGGTTGTCACATGGGAGATTGCCACTATGATGCAGGTAACTATAAATTAGACAGAAGAATGAGAATCGTTTATAATTTAATCGAAGAATTAGGTATTGAAAGAGAAAGATTATACCACGATTGGATTTCCGCTTCTGAAGGTGAAAAATTCGCAAATACAGTAAGAATGATGGTTGCTAGAATTAAAGATTTAGGACCTTCACCTTTAAAAGAACAAATTAATGCTTAATAATGGAGGATAAATTATGGCTGATGAAAAAGTAAAAATTGGAACCATGTGGTTAGGCGGATGTTCTGGATGTCACTTATCCATTGCTGATTTCCACGAATCTTTAATTGATGTTTTAGAATTAGCTGATTTCGAATTCTGTCCTGTTTTAATGGATACTAAATATGATGAAATTCCTGAATTAGATATCTGTATTATTGAAGGTGGAATTAGAAACGATGAAAACAGAGAAATGGCTGAACTTTTAAGAGAAAAATCTAAAGCAGTCATGGCTTACGGAACCTGTGCAGTATACGGAGGTATTCCTGGACTTGGTAACTTATGGACTACTGAAGAGTTAGAAGAAGAAGCTTATATTAACTCTATCACTACTCCAAACCCTGATGGAATTATTCCTTCTGAAGATGTTCCTCATTTAGAAAACAGAGTAAGACCATTACCTGAAGTAATTGATGTAGACTTAATTATTCCTGGTTGCCCACCAAGATCCGATGTTGTTGCTGAAGCTGTTCTTGCTTTACTTAAAGGTGAAACAATTGAATTACCTACCACAAACTTATGTGAAGTTTGTCCTAGAGAAAAACCACCTGAAGGTTTAGCTATGGACTTTGTTAAAAGACAAATGGAAATTGGTAAACCTGAAGATGATTTATGTTTAATTGCTCAAGGTTTAGTATGTTTAGGACCTGCTACAGTATCCTTATGTGGTGCTGAATGTCCTTCTATTGCAATTCCATGTAGAGGATGTTATGGACCTACTGCTAAAATCATTGATGCTGGTGCTAAAATGATTAGTGCAATCGCTTCTGATTACCGTGTTGAAGAGGATAAGACTGTTGATCCTGAAGAAGTTGCTAATCAATTAGATGATTTAGTTGGTACTTTTTACACATACACTTTACCAGCTGCATTAATCCCAATGAAAATGCAAAAAGGAGGAGAATAGAATGGCAAAACTAACTATGGAACCTGTTACTCGTATTGAAGGTCACGCTAAAATTACTGTTCTTTTAGATGACGCAGGAAATGTTGAAGAAACAAGATTACATGTTATGGAATTCAGAGGATTTGAAAAGTTCTTACAAGGTAGACCTGCAGAAGAATTACCTCGTTTAGTTCCTAGAATCTGTGGTATTTGTGATGTACAACACCACTTTGCAGCTGCAAAAGCTGTTGATCAAATTTACGGATTTGGAGACGATATCTTACCAACCGCTTACAGAATGAGAGAAATCATGAACTGGGGTTCATTTATGCACTCCCACGCATTATCTTTCTACTTCTTATCCGCTCCAGATTTAATAATCCCTAATGGAAATAGAAAAACTAGAAATGTTTTCCAAATTATTAAGGATCAACCTGAAGTAGCTTTACAAGCTATTAATATGAGAAGAAACGGTCTTGAAATGGTAAGAGCTATTGGTGGTCGTCCAATTCACCCTACCTCATCTACCCCTGGTGGTATTTCTACTGAATTATCTGAAGACAAACAAAAAGAATTACTCGAAAGAGCAAAAGAAAATGTTGACTTAGCTCAAAAAACTTTAGATTTAGCTATCCCTATTTTTGAAGAAAAAATGGACTTAGTTAATGATTTAGGTAATTTCGGTGCTACCCGTCACTGCGGTTTAGTTAAAGATGGTAAATGGGATGTATACGATGGTAATGTAAGAATTACTGCTAAAGACAGTCGTAAAGTTGAATATGAATACAACAATTTAGAATACCAAGACATTGTTGCAGAACATGTAAAACCTTACTCCTGGTTAAAATTCCCTTACATTAAAGAATTAGGATATCCTGAAGGTATTTACAGAGTTGCTCCTTTATCAAGGATTAATGTTTGTGATTCAATGCCTAAAGAAGCACCTCTTGCTCAAGAAAGATTAAACGAGTTCCGTGAAAAATTCGGATATGCTCAACAACCTTTATTATTCCACTGGGCTAGATTAATAGAAATTTTAGCTTGTGCTGAATGTGCTGAAGTAGCTTTAGGTGAAGATTTATCCGGTAAAAAATTCCCAGATGAACTCGAAAGAACTGCTGGTGAAGGTGCTGGTATTGTAGAAGCACCTCGTGGTACTTTAATCCACCATTACAAAACCGATGATAATGGATTAGTAACCAAAGCAAACATTGTTGTTGCAACTATTCAAAACAACCCTGCTATGGAAATGGGTATTGACCAAGTTGCTAAAAAATACATCAAACCTGGTGTAGAAGTAGATGATTCTATCTTCAACTTAATGGAAATGGTTATCAGAGCATACGATCCTTGTTTATCTTGTGCTACCCATACTATGGACAGTCAAATGAGACTTTCCTCTTTAGAAATTATTGATAGTGATGGAAATACAGTTAAAAAACTCTAAGGGGTAATTATAAATGATAATAGTTAACCAAGAGGACTGTATTAAATGTGGGGCTTGTGAAGGTACTTGTCCTTCATCTGCAATTCAAGTAGGTGATAAACAAATCATATTTTGTGATACCTGTGGTGGCGAACCTAAATGTGCTGAAGTTTGTCCAAATGGTGCACTTACTATTGATGAAGTAGAAGTTGATAAAGAAGGTCATACTCAAGTAAGAATTTCATATAATCCAGCACGTTGTGATCAATGTGGTGGAAGTCCAAAATGTGTAGATGTTTGCCCTCCAAAAACACTTGAATTAAATGATTCTGCTAAAATGCCTATTGATGGTTTCTGTGTAATGTGTAAACAATGTGTAGATATCTGTCCTATGGGTATTATTGGAATCCCTGGAGTTATTGAACCAGCTAGTAGAGAAATTAGCATTGATGGACCTATCTATATCCAAGATTGTGTTGGATGTGGAACATGTGTCGATGAATGTCCTGCAGAAGCAATTACTTTACCTGCTGTTGGTGAATCTATTACTATTGATGAGACTAAATGTCTCAAATGTGGAGTTTGTTCCCAAACCTGTCCTTGGAATGCAGTCTTTATTTCAGAAAATGCAAATCCAGTTAAACGTTCCAAAGAAATTAAAGAATTCACTCTTGATGTAAGTAAATGTATTGGATGTAATACTTGTGTAGAAGCTTGTCCTGGGGACTTTATTGAAGCTAAAGGTGCAACTTTATCTGTCAAACTTCCTGAAGTTTGTGCAGCATGTACTTTATGTGAACAATTATGTCCTGTTGATGCAATATCCTTAGATGTTGAATATGGAGAAGCTACACCTGCAGAAGCTTTAGGTGTTTCAAGAGATGTTGAAAAATGTACTTTCGTTGGTGCATGTGCAATAGCTTGTCCTACCGAAGCAATTCGTGTAGTTACCAAAACTGGTATGAAATTACCAGAACAAGTTGCAAGTGATGAGGAACCTTCATTTGCTGTATGTGCTAGATGTGGTGCTTGTGCAGCTGCTTGTCCTAATGACGCTTTAATCTTTGATGAGTTTGAAGTTGAAATTGATGGAGAAACAGTTTTAAGAAACAGGATCCAAGCTAACCCATCTAAATGTGATAAATGTGGAGATTGTGTAGAAGCTTGTCCTTATGATATGTTACATGTTAAAGATGAAGGTAATTTACCTATTGCTGGATTCTGTACCCTTTGTGGTAAATGTATGGAAGCATGTCCTGAAGACGCTTTATGCATGAAATAGATTTGAATTAGGTGGATTCTTTCCATCTATTCATTTTTTTTACTGGTTAGATAATACTTTTTTTATAATTTTTATTAACAATTAGGTTTGTTTTATAATTGTATCCTTTTTTTCATCAAAGTTTTTTATTAATATTTTTGAAATTTCCTATCTTTATTTTAAAGTGAATTTATTCTTTCTTATTTTATTTAACGCCAAATAAATTTAATCAATGGAAATTTTTCGGATATAGTTTTTAACTTTGTTAATCTATATGTCATAAAATAAATCCCATATTTTTTTAGAATAAGGAATTTTAATATGGGATTTCTTTAAATCTTATTTAAATAAAAGTAGTAATCAACTGGAAGTTGATTTTGATTGATTTTTTGTATGTTTATTTTCAAAACAATTGATCTTTGGATTTACTTTTTAAATTATGTTGGCTCTTTTTATTTCTAATATGAGGTTAAACTATAAGAATTAATTTAAATCATATTATTAATTTTTAATAGGTGTAATCCAATATGTTATTTTTTCAGATAAAATTAGATTTAAGAGTCAATCAATGTTTTAAAACAGATTCTATTGATTTTTTTTATATATGTATAAATAAATTTAAAAAGTAGAAATAATATTTAAAGTTTATTCAAATATTATATTATCCTCCATTACAACCTCACCATTTAATATTGTCATAGTTGCCTGTCCTTTATATGGCATTTGGTTAAATGGTGTAAATTTGGCTTTTGTATAAAACTTATCAAGATCAAATTTTCCCTCTTTATTTAAGTCAATTATAGTAAAATCTCCATCATAACCCTCTTCAATTTTTCCTTTGCCTTTTAAATTAAATCTTTCAGCTGCATTCTCAGATAAAATCCTTGGAATATAATCTAGAGGTATATTTCCACGGTTAACCTCGGTCAACATTAAACCTAAAACGGTTTCAAGATTCGGCATACCTGACGGACAATCCCATACCATATTCTCCTTTTCCTTAATGCTGTGTGGCGCATGATCGGTTCCGATAATGGAATCTTTACTTAAATCATTAATTGTTATGTTCTCCCCATATAATCTTAGTGGGGGATTTGTTTTAACTATGTTTCCAAATTTGTTAAATGAATTTCCTTCAAGTAGTAGGTGATGTGGAGTAAATTCATAGCTAATATCTATATTTGATAGATTATCTCTAACCATCTTTAAAGATCTTCTACTACTTAAATGGCAGATATGAATTTTAACATCGTATTTTCTAGCTAGATTGATTGCTTGTTTCACTGCTATATCCTCTGCCTCACTTGGCCTTGCATAAATATGGTCTATCGGTAAATTAGTTTTCCTATCTTTGACTTTTTCAGTATTTTCAATTACAGATTTTCTATTTTCACAATGTAATGTTATAATGGGATCTGTATCTAATTTTGATATATTTAGGAAATCTTCCTCAAGTTCGCTGTCCTCCTCTAAATCCATGAATATCTTAAAGGATACCGGGTCTAATTTTTCAATTTTCCTCATCTCATCAAAATCACCTATCCCTGCATGTATAAGTGTATTGATAATAGATTTATTCTTGATAATTTTTTCCTTTTCCTTATATGCTTTTAATGTATTTGTTTTAGGTTTTGTATTCGGCATATCTATTACGGTTGTAAAACCGCCATTTGCCGCAGCCATTGATCCGCTTTTCATATCTTCCTTATATGTTAATCCGGGATCTCTAAAATGTACATGGGGGTCTATAAGTCCAGGCAATACAATCTGTCCCTTAATGTCTATTGTATTGTCTGAATCTTGCGGAAGTTTTGAAATCTTAGATATCTTTCCATTATCAATTCCAATTGTGTATTCTCCTTTTTTTCCAATGAGTTTACAATTTTCTAAGACTAAATCATTCATAAAAATTATTCCCCTATCTTTTTTGATTTTTCTTATTTTTTATTATTGTCTTCATATTCTTAATCTTTTTTAAATTATTCATTTTCCGGAATATTGTGAATTTATTTAAAAACTCATAGTAATCTTTTAATAGAATATTTTATAAATATAGTATATTAATATATTATTATGCCTTCAAATGACTTTGTAAAGAAAATTATTAGGAAGGATAGAAAGACCTTTTTTAATGATTATAAATTATCACAATCAAAAAAAACTAGTTTATCTGATGATAATGGTGATGATTATAATAAAAAGTCTTTAAAACCTTTAATATCCGATTTTACTGAATATAATCCATTACATAATGGACATTTCCATTGTTTAAAAATTGCAAAAAAACATGTTCCTGACGGAATCTTTGTTGCAGTTGTACCTGGATTGTTTGAGAGAAGTGGTAGAGGTTTACCTTATATATTGCATCGACGTTCAAGAGCGGAGATGGCTGTAAATGTCGGTGCGGATATTGTGGTGGAAGGTCCCCCGATGGGTATAATGGGTTCCGGACAATACTCTTTATGTTTATGTAAAATGTTTCAGGCTTTAAATACAGATTATATTCCAAGGGGATATAAACCATTTGACGGTATAGATGATATATTAAATCGTATTAGTTTAGGTCATGGAATTTCACCTAAACCTTATAAAATTATTGATATGGATACTAACGAAGTTATAATGCATGATAAATTGGAAGAGGATAATTATGTTATAGTGTCCTTTTCTAAATCTTTAAAAAAAATAGGTTTTGACTTTAAAAATAAATTTATTTTTGTAAAACGTATTGAAGGTGTAAGTGGAACCTTAATTCGTCAATCTGTTGAAGAGAATAATTTTGATAAAGTTCAGAATATGATGCCTAAAGAAACGATCTCTGTATTAAAAAGAGAGGTTAAGTTAGGTCATGCTCCTTTACATAATCTTCGTGATTGGGAGACTATTTTAGATAATGCAAATAATTTGTCATTTGATGAATTATCTTCTTTAAACTTATTTAATGAGAAATTAGCTTCTAAATTAATTGAAACCCGTGAAAAAAATCCTTTTGAAACCTTAGAGCAATTAGAAAATTCTTTACTTTATGGCTTCTCATCAAATTATAAACATAGGGTTTTAAGTATATTGGAAACTAAAATAAATAAAGATATGATTTATAATTATATTGAAAAATATCCTTATACTATACGCATCTTAGACTATAAGAATGAAGATGTGTTAGATCAATTTAAAAATAAAATTACTAATAGGAGAATCGAGTTATGGCAATAGAAAATGGAGATTTTATTAAAGTTAACTTTACTGGAAAAATAGAAGAAACTGGAGATGTTTTTGATACAACTTATGAAGAAGTTGCAGAAAAAGCAGGAATTGCTCAACAAAATAAAGAATACACTCCAATTCCAATAGTCGTTGGTGGAAATCATTTATTACCTGCTATTGATGAAGCAGTTGTAGGTATGGAAGTTGGAGATGAAAAAGAAGTAAAAGTTGATCCTGAAAACGGTTTCGGTCAAAGAGATCCTAGTTTAGTTCAATTAGTTCCAATGAGGGAATTTAAAAAACAAGGTATGAATCCTGTACCTGGTATGAGAATTACCGCTGAAGGTCAAAACGGAAAAATCTTAACTGTAAGTGGTGGAAGAGTAAAAGTTGATTTCAATCACGAATTAGCAGGTAAACATCTTGACTACAACATTAAAGTTGAAGAACTTATTGAAGATGATGAGGATAAAGTAAAAAGTATGGTTCAATTACACTATGCATATCCTAACATGGATATTGATAAAACCGAAGTTGACTTTGATGATAAAACCGTTAACATAAAATTAGATGAAATTACCAGATTTGATCAAAAATCTTACATGGATGTTACCCTTGCTAGATTCAGAATAGCAAAAGATATCTGGGATAACATGGATGTAGACAAAGTTCAATTTGTTGATACCTTTGAAAAAAGGACCAATGATTCCGAAGAGGAAGAAGAAGCTGAAGAATAGATCTATTCTTTAATTTCTTTTTTTATTCACTTATTTTATCAGCTATTTTTTCATGTTTATTTTGGTTACTATTTTTTCATCTACCTGTTTTATTATTGTTTAATGTTTTACTGGTTACTTTTTAAGTTTTATTTTAATAATTAACCTGATTCTTTTATAAATTTTATTTAAATATCTTTTTCTTAAATTAAATCACATAAAAAGCCGTTTTTAAAGTTTTTTTTAATTATATCCGATTATGTCTGATTTTATTGTTTTTAATCTTAAATTTATTAAATTGTAATCGTAAAATAAGTCATTAATCATTGATTTTAATATAAATCTGAATCTCAATGGATAAGCCAATAAAATAATTATTTAAAAATTTGATTTGATTTGGTTAAAAAATAGTATAAAAAATAGTAGTTAATTAAAAATAAAAAAAGAATTGATTTTTATAAACTTCCTAATAGTTCTCCAGGGTTAGTAACTAATCCAATCAATGCATCTAAAAATGTTGGATAGGTACTAGATAATAGGAATAAGTAAACTAAATAGAATACAACGAACAATATTAGGATAATTAATATTATGGTTAATAGAATATCTAAAACTGAGTAGGGTTCTTTAGTTTTATTCTTAGGTAATCTGTGGAAGTCATTTCTTTTATATGATCTTGGTTTTCTTTCTTTCTCAGGAACCCAATCATTATGGGTTTTAGATACTTTAGGTTTTGGTGCATATACAGGTTCCTCATCATATGGCTCCTCGTCATAATAATTGAACTCATTATCATAATTATTTTCTTCCTTTTCAATTGGAGCTATTTTTTCAAGTTCTTTATCCTGTGCAAGTTGTTCTTTTAAACTTAATTCGTGTTTTTCAGGTTCATCAAAATAAAGATCTTCCAGATACTTCTCATATTTGTCTTCTAATGCTTTTTGTTTTTTGGAATTTTCCTGATGTGAAGGAACAGTATTTTCATAATTTACATCATTATTGAACATTGATGGAGATTCTTGATGGATGGTATTGTCCTTTTTAATTTGAGCCTGTTGTAAATTATCGGTTTTTACCTCTTCTGTATTATTTTTTGTAATAATTTCCTCCTCATTGTCAGGTTCTACTTGTGGTGTGGTCTCTTCAATAGGTGTATCTTCCTGGATAGGTTCTGCCTCTACTTCAGAAACTTCATCGTTAATTACAGGTTCCTCTTTAATTGTTTCGACTTCATTTGGTTCTTCTTCAATTTTTTTCTGATTTACTTTATCAGATGCTTTTGATGATAAACTATCCATGATTAAATCGTTAACACAGTCTTTACAAAGAATATTTCCCCCAACTTCCATACCACATTCGGCACAGATTGGTTTTCCACAGATAGAACATTTATTTGTACTTTCTCTATCTGGATGATAATGACAATTCATAATATATCTCCATTAATTTTTTTAAGGCTCAATAAAAATAATATTTTAATAAATATGTTTAGTGTTTATATAAATTTATAAATGATAATATATAATATTATGTTTTTTATTTTATTTAAAAAATTATTGTAAAATATCTAAATTTTATATTGTTTGTTTAAAAATAATTCCTTTTTTAATAAAATTGTCATGTCCTGTTATTTTTATTATTAATTAAAAACCATTTATCTTGTTTAAGGTTATCAGATATTGTTGAATATCCCTATTTTTTAATCATTATCTAAAATTTTAATAAGCAATCCCTTGTTTAATGGTATTTTTAAAGATTGATCTTTAAGGGATTAAGTATTTATTAAACCTAATTCTTGACATGCAACAAATTAATCTTTTTTAGAAGTAGTAATTATTTTTTCCACAACTATTTCAGATGCAATCAAATCATCACTTGTGTTTAAAAAAGATCCTAATGAATCACTGTTTATTTCAAATTCAACAGTATCATTATTCAATTTAGATTTGACAAATCCCTCATTATCAACTTTTAAACTTTCAAATGATATTTTGGCTGATTCTTTATCCTTATATTTGATTGTTAACTCTGAGTTAATTTCCATATTATCACTTATGTTTTATTGTTATCGTCTTTTTTATGAGTTTAATTTTAATAAATTTAATATTTTTTAATTAAGATTGTACAAGCTTAGATAATTTTTAATATTTTTTATTATCATTTTAATTTAATTGGTTTTTGTTTTATAATTTTTATTATTTTAGAATTATTTTAAATATTTCCTATTAGTAAAAATCTTAATATACTATAAAATATAATAATCTATATTGTAGAAATTTATATTAAAATTTCCTTATAATCTTATTTTATGATAACATTTATTAATGGTTATGTAAATATAAATAATTATCTTATCTAATTAATGAAGGTAAATGTTATTTTTTTATAATTTTACTAAATTTTATATAGCTTATTTTTAGCTATTTATCATTAATAATTAGAAGTTATTTTTAACAAATTTTTTATCGGAGGATTATTATGGTTCGCGCTTATACAAGAAGAGAATATATTAGAAAAACCCCAAATTCAAGAATTGTTCAATATGATATGGGTAACTTAACTGACGAATTCCCAATTTCAGTAACTTTATCTGTTAAAGAAGGTGCTGAAATTACACATAATTCATTAGAAGCTGCTAGGATTGCAGCTAACAGATTAATGATTAGAGAAGCTGGTAGATTCGGTTACCACTTAAAAATTAGAACATACCCACATCAAATTGTAAGAGAAAATCCTATGGCAACTGGTGCAGGTGCAGATAGGGTACAAAGTGGTATGAGAAATGCATTTGGTAAAGCAGTTAGTGTTGAAGCTATTGTTAAACGTGGTCAAAAAATCATTACTATTGACTGTAACAAAGCTAATTTTGTAGCTGCTAAAAAAGCTTTAAAAAGGGCTTCTATGAAATTACCTGCAAGAACTAGAATTACTGTTGATAAAGGTCAAGAGTTAGTTTTATAAATTTATTAAGATTCTTAATTTAGTATTATTCATTCAGTTAAAATTTGTATAATTTCAGAGATTAAGAATTCAAGCCTATTTCCACTTAATTCTTGTTATTTTACAATTTTTAAACTTTATTGAATATTTATATATTATTTTCATATAATAATACAATTTGAGGCAAAAAGATGGTTTATGTTGCAAAGTTTGAAAAAATAAGTAAAGATGACATTGATATTGCTGGAGGGAAAGGTGCAAACTTAGGTGAATTAACCCAAGCAGGTATTCCAGTACCACCGGGTTTTGTTATTACATCTGAAACTTATGAAAAATTTATGAATGACACTGAAATTAATACAACTATTATGGATATACTTGATAATGTAGATGTTAATGATACTAAAGCTCTTCAAGAAGCTGCTGATGAAATTAAATCTATCATTGTTAATACTCCAATGCCTATGGATATTAAAACTTTAATTATTGAAGCTTATAATCAATTATCTGAAAGTGTTGGTGAGGAAGAGGCAGATGTTGCTGTACGTTCATCTGCTACTGCAGAGGATTTACCTGATGCTTCTTTTGCAGGTCAACAAGATACTTATTTACATGTTAAAGGTGTAGATGAAGTAGTGGAATATGTTCAAAAAGTATGGGCTTCTTTATTTGAAGCAAGAGCTATTTTTTACAGAGAAGAAAATAATTTTGACCATGATAAGGTATATATTGCAGTATGCGTCCAACAAATGGTTCAAGCAGAGAAATCCGGAGTCATGTTTACTGTAAATCCATCTACCGGTGAACAAGTCGCTATGATTGAAAGTTCATGGGGACTTGGTGAGGCAGTTGTATCTGGTGATGTCACCCCTGATCATTATGATGTAAATAAGGCTAATAACAAGATTGAAAATCTCATTGTTAGTGATAAGAAATACATGTATACAAATGATGAGAATGGTACAAGTATTAGAGTAAATGTTCCTGAAGAAAAACGTAATGAAAGAGTTTTATCCGATGAAGATTTAAACAATCTAGTTGAAATGGGTAAAACAATTGAAAACCATTATGGTCAACCTATGGATACCGAATGGGCAATTGAAAAAGGAAGACTTTACTTATTACAAGCTCGTCCTATTACAACATTAGATAATAACATTGAAAAATCAGATTCTACTGCTGATTTAGATGTTATTATTAAGGGATTAGGTGCAAGTCCTGGAATGGCATCTGGTTCTGTAAAGATCATTCTTGATTTAGATGAATTAGATAAAATTGAAGATGGAGACATAATGGTAACTACCATGACCACTCCTGATATGGTTCCTGCAATGAGAAAATCCTCTGGAATTATTACTGATGAGGGAGGAGTAACATGCCATGCATCCATCATATCAAGGGAACTTGGAATTCCTTGTGTAGTAGGTACAGGTGAAGCTACCAATGTATTAAATGATAAACAGGAAGTCACTATAGACGGTAAAAAAGGTTTAGTTTATGAAGGACTTCTTGAGGCAGAGGAAGAGGCATCCTCAAATGTATCAAACCAAACAGTTCAAAATGTAACTGCTCCAATAATTACTGTTACTGATGTAAAAGTAAATGTAAGTATGCCTGAAGCTGCTAAAAGAGCTGCAGCTACCGGCGCAGATGGTGTAGGTTTGCTTAGAGCTGAACATATGATGTTAGGTCTTGGAGTCCATCCTAAAAAATTCATTACTGATGGAAAAGAGGATGAACTTGTTGATAAACTAGTAAATGATATTGTTAAAGTAGCTGATGAGTTTTATCCTAAGCCGGTTTGGTATAGGACCATGGATGCACCTACTGATGAGTTTGTAACATTAGAGGGTGGAGAAAACGAACCAGTGGAACATAACCCAATGTTAGGTTGGAGAGGAATTAGAAGA
This sequence comes from Methanobrevibacter boviskoreani JH1, assembly GCF_000320505.1. NCBI lineage: Archaea > Methanobacteriati > Methanobacteriota > Methanobacteria > Methanobacteriales > Methanobacteriaceae > Methanobrevibacter > Methanobrevibacter boviskoreani. The sequence continues at coordinate 51,452 of NZ_BAGX02000020.1, read as the reverse complement.
GAATTAGATGAACCTGAGATTATTAAATGTGAGTTTAAGGCTATTAAAAAACTTCATGAAAAGGGTTACACTAATCTAGGTATTATGATTCCATTGTCACAAAGTGTTTCAGAACTTAGAAAGGCTAAGGAATTATGTGCTGAAGTAGGTCTTATTCCTCAGAAGGATGTTGCATTTGGAATGATGGTTGAAACCCCTGCAGCAGCATTAACTATTGAAGATTATATTGAAGAAGGAATTGACTTTGTAAGTTTAGGAACTAATGACTTAACTCAATATACTTTAGCTATTGATCGTAACAATGAATTTGTTGCTAAAAACTATACTGAAGAGCATCCTGCAGTAATGAAATTAATTGAAAGAACAATTAAAATCTGTGTTGAAAACGGTGTAACTTGTAGTATTTGCGGTCAAGCGGGTAGTGTACCTCATATAGTTGAAAAATTAGTAGGATTTGGAATTACTAGTGTTTCATCTAATACCGATGCTATTGCTGATGTAAGACGTACTGTTGCTAAAGCTGAGAAAAAAATCATTCTTGATGCTGCAAGAAAAAAATTATAATTTGGTAAGAATCATCTGATTCTTATTTTTTTTATTTAAATAATAATTATTTATCTTAATTTTTTTAATTATCTTAAACAATTATTTATTTTTTTTATTTAATTTTGTAAAAATTAGTTATTTATTCAATTTGGGTCTACTGTTAGTGGTATGGGATTTTTGTAGGGCTCATTTTAACTTTTTTTAATTAATTATTTTTAAGGTAATTTTATGGATAGAAAACCTAAATCTAAAGAGGAAATATTTGAAGAATTAGAACAATATCAGGAAAAGGATATGAAATATTCCGATGGTAGAATTCTTGGTTCAATGTGTACCGAGGCCGAACCTATTGCTAAAGAAGTATTTTATAAATTTATTAATTCTAATTTAGGTGATCCTGGTCTATTTCCAGGTACAAAAGCTATTGAAGATAAAGCTATAAAAATGATTGGTTCATTAGTTTCTATTGATGATCCATATGGTCATATAGTTACTGGTGGTACCGAAGCAAATCTTATGGCTATGAGGGCTGCCCGTAATTATGCAAGACGTTATAAAAATATTACAGAACCGGAAATGATAGTGCCTAAGTCTGCTCATTTTTCATTTAAAAAAGCTGCAGACATGTTTGGTATGAAAGTAGTTGAAGCAGATATGGATGGTTATTTGATTGATGTTAATTCTTTAGAAAACAAGATCAATAAGAATACTGCAGTTATTGTGGCTATTGCAGGTACTACCGAATTGGGTTTGATAGATAATGTTGAAGAGATTGCTGAGATTGCTAAAAAACATGATATATATTTACATGTTGATGCAGCATTCGGTGGCTTTGTAATTCCGTTTTTAAAAGAAGAAGGATATGATTTTCCTAAATTTGATTTCTCTTTAGATGCTGTCTGTTCTATGACTATTGATCCACATAAGATGGGTCTTTCTGTAATCCCTTCAGGATGTATTCTATTTAGGGATAAAAAATATTTGGATGTCATGGCTGTAAAAGCCCCATATCTTACTAAAAAAGAGCAATCTACTATTGTTGGAACTCGTAGTGGAGCATCTTCCGCTGCCACACTTGCAGTAATGGAATCTTTAGGTCGGGAAGGTTATAGAAAATTAGCATTAGATGTTATGGATAAAACTATGATGTTAAAAGAAGGTCTTGAAGATATTGGCTATGATCTTGTAGTTGAACCTCAGTTAAATATTGTTGCTTTTTATCATAAAGATATTGACACTGACTATTTGGCAGATTTACTTGAACAAAGGGGTTGGAGAGTTTCAACTTCATTCTATCCTAAAGCTATTCGTGTTATTGTAATGAAACATATTAGCCGTGATAATATTAGGGATTTGCTTGTTGATTTAAAAGCTATCTCCTATAATATCTAACTATTTTTGCTTTTTATTAAATTTTTTTTCACTTTTTTGAAAATAAGTCTTATTAATCTTTTCTATTGTTTCTATTTTTATTGAAAAAATTTCAAATCTTCTTATTAAAATATTTTATATTAAAAATAAGTTTATTTAATCTAATTTTATCTAATTTTAAAAAATAAGTATTTACATTTTTTATAAAATAGTTAGGAAATAAAACAAGTGTTATTTAAAGTTAGAATTAATTGGAAATATGATATTTTACAATCTATGATTTAATGGATAATGGTAAAGAATTAAATAAATTGATATTTATTATAATTCTTCAATATCCTCAACATACATTAATGGATAATTTAACTCTTCAATAAACTCTATTCTAATGATTGCTTTGACATTGTCCACTCTGGTATGTATTCTAATATCTAACATATCCCCACTTAATGAGGTATATTCAAAATCACTTAACGCGTCATTTAATCTATTTAAATCAATTTTTGCATCAACCTTTTCTATTGCAGGTTGTAGTTCTAAAGATTCTTTGATTGCATTCTCTAAGCTTTCTTTGGAATCTTTGTTAACAGGTGTTCCTACAAATTGATGAAACAATGCACCCATTGTAATTGCTCCCTCAAATATAGCTCTTTCTCTTGAAGTAATATTTGAGAAATACTTTTCATTAACGTCCATATTATTAAACTCCTAATGTAAATATCTGATTAATAAATTCAATCTGTGAGGTAAATATATTTACAGATTGTGGCTGTATAATACAATAAACTAAAAATGCCGTTATGATTAACACAGTAGTTAATATGTACTTTCTATCATCTTTATATACAAATGATATTAATAAACCAAATAGTAAAAATCCGAGTGTAATATAGATTCCATAATCTTTATGGGGGTTATCTTTTATAGTCTCTTCTTTTAGTGGGCCTTTACTTGTTAAATTACCTTCACAGATTAATCTTTCTGATGTAGAACCAATTGGGTTACATGTTACGAGGATTATCCTTTGAGTATTATTGCTAATGTCTATCTTTGCATCGGCAGGAACTATTGTTTGATTATAGATGGTATAATTCGCCTCACCAATTCCCGGCCACTCTAATGTAACAATGTCTCCTTTTTTAAGTTCATTTAAACGTAAAAATGGGGAACCTAACAATGTTCTATGACCAAATAGCAATACATCACCATATGTCGGATCACTTGAAAGATTTTCATGATAAACCCCTTCAGAAATTGAATGATTATTAATCTTTTCATTTACACCTATTTTGGGGATTAGAATAACAGGAGAATCTACGTTAGATTCTAATATAACTTTACTGGAATAATATGTGGTCTCAGTTGCAGCATATAATCCAATAATCAATAAAGCAATTATCACTATAATTGTTGTTTTTTTCATATTATTTAATCCTGAATTTTTAAATTAATTTATATCTTATTTTTTTTATAAACATTTCTAATTTATTTCTATATTTTTTATTTAATTGTCGGATTGTTTAATCTCTTCAATCATCCAATTTGGTCCGTTATCTACTGGGATTGTTAAAACCAAATGGTCCATATTATCTAATATGAATTGCACATCTTCACGTGGGACTTCAACTAATATTAAGTATTGGCAGTCTAATTCCCCAATATTTGATATTCTCTCATAATCTGATAATTTAAGTCCGTAATTATTTAATGCATAATCTGTTTCCTCATCACTATACTCTCCACTTGCCTCTTCTTTTAAAGTTTCCTCTACATCTTGGGTGTATGTGTATGATCTTTCATTAGATAAATTTTTGTTATTTGTATTGATGGTCTTTAATTCCTCATTCTTCCTATTTATTGTACCACTATCTTTGGACCTCATTATTGCAAGTACTGTACAACCGCTTATTTTAGGATTTTTATCTGAAATTTCACTATTTTCTGAATTTATATTATCTGTAGTAATAGTGGTAGATTGATTTGTATTTTCATCTGTCAAATTAGGGCTGCTATTTGTATTTTCATTATAGCTTTCATTATATCCCTCATTATTTGAATAGTCACTTGAATTTATTGAATAAATATCAATTTTACTACCTGTTTTTATCAAACCGTTTCCTGCCTGGAGCCTTGAAATTTCAATAGGCACTGCAACTGTATCTGGTTTTTTAAATTTGATATTGGATAGAACGGTTCCGTCATTGTCTTGAACTATTTTAATGGCTTCATCTGCACTAATTATACTATGTTCTGTTTTATTATTTTCATAACTTAAAATTACTCTATTTGCAACGTCTTTGCTTTCATTAATATTCTTATATTGATAATCTCTCCACAGGGCAGTAGCTGGCCTTAAAACATCAACATTCTTTACCTGGTAACTGGTATTACAATTATTTATACTGTCCTCTAAAACTTCCACCTCTTTTGCATCTGCTAGGGGCCCTTTAAATAATGAGTGAATTTGATCTATTTTGGCAATTTTCTCATTATTCAGCTCTTCGTTCATTGGTTCAAATATGAAGAAATAGTATGCCCCACCTAGGATTACACAGAAGATTATTGTAAAAATTAGTATTCCGATGATTTTTTTCTCATCATTTTTTAGATCGAATCCGAAATGTCCTGTTTTTTCATATTCATTAATCCTTGACATTAGGGAATCCTTAAAACTTTTCGACTTTTGACTTTTCTTTTGAGGTTTATTTAGATATTCCATATCATTTTTTTCAGTAGTGTTTAATGTGGGGACTTCTCTATTTTTAGGTTTATTTAGATATTCCATATCATTTTTTTCAGTAGTGTTTAATGTGGGGACTTCTCTATTTTTAGGTTTATTTAGATATTCCATATCATTTTTTTCAGTGGTGCTTCTTGTTGGGACTTCTTTATTTTTATGCCTTTTAGTTTTATCATTATATTTTCTAAGAAATTCATTTTCTAAATATTCCTCATAACTTAATCTATTGTTAAAGTCACTATATTCAAAAAAAGTATCATAGTTTGAATTTTCATGTGATTTTTCCAGATTTTCATCATTATTTATTGAGAAAAAATCATTTATAAAATCAGTAATCCTATTAAGTAAACCTTTCTTTTTCTTTTTCTTTTTCTTTAATGGTTTTAATGATTGCTGTTTATTTAATTTACCCATGTTACCAAACCCTTAGGGAATGAAACATTTTATAGGTAAATATAAAAAAATATTGAATTTAGAAAATATTTCTAATAAGATAGGATAATGTTATTAAAAGTAAAATCAATGCAGGTATATTTATTCCATAAATTAGTGGTAGTTTAAATATCATTAATATGACTAATATTAATGCAATTGATAAAACCGGTATGTTTCCAAATTTAGGATATCTTACATTACTAATCATAAGGACTGATACAATAATCATTAGAACCATTCCAATGTAAATATTGTATAATCCACTTAAATAGAATGTGGCTAAAATGAATCCTATTCCGGGGATAGGAAAACCTATAAATCCTTTAAAGTCTGTTTTATCTGCTATTACATTATATCTGGTTAGTCTAAGAACTCCACAGATTACCATAAATAAACTTATACATAGTGTAATGATGGATAATTTCAGGTTGATATTTGAGTTTATTGAATAGAATAATATTGCAGGAGCTGCACCAAATGAAATAGCATCGGATAGGGAATCAATGTTTTTTCCAAATCCATAACTATCATTTCTACCTATTTTTCTAGCTATCCAACCATCTATTGAGTCAAAAAACATTGCTAAAATAATTAATAATCCTGATAAGGTTAAATTATTATTTAATGCACAGATTATAGATAGAAAACCTGATGACATATTCAATAATGAAATAAAATCAGGTATTGAAATAAAATGTCTCATTCCTGTTTCATTAGTTTTCATTATGACTCCTTCTTAAATATTTTAAAAATCGGTTATTAATCTTTTTTATTAGATTTTTAAATCTTTGTCATGTTTTAAATTTAGTAATAAATATTTGATTTATATTCAATTTAATTTCTATTTTATCTTTATAATTTTTTTATCATTTTTTAAAATTATTTGATGTAAATTTTTTTTAAAATCCTGATTTTCATTATTGTAAAATTATAAAAAAATGGATAAAATACTTAATTTATATTTATTTTCTTAGTTTTATAAAAATTAGTAGGTTATTTACTGAAATATCCCTTTTATTTTTCCTATTTTTTAGTATTTTCTAGATTTAAATTTTAATTTATAAAGATTAATAATATATATTTATTTGATTAATTTTTTAAATCATTAAATATATATAATGTATTAACATTATAATAATATAATAGTCTATTAATAAATGATTTTTTATTTTTTTGTAGTTTTTATATTTTGTTTAAATTGCAGGAAAATGAATTTAAGTAAGTTTTAATGTTTAATTATTAGATTTACAATATAATTACTGAAAAAATAGTTTTCTGTGTGTATACGATGATTGAAGATAGTATTCAAGCCTTAAGAAGAGCTGCAAGAATAACCAATGATGAGGAATCAGAGGAAAAAGTTGCTTCCGAAAAGTTATGGTGTGTAATGGCTGGTAATGATAAGTTAATAGATGACATTGCATATGATGCTATATCTTCTAGGGATAGAGTTAAGATTCTATTTAGAGAGCATGTAACTTTAGAAGATGAGAGAGTCAACAAAAAATTTGATTTTATCATGTTGTATGGTAATTCTTATATTATAGAAAAGCTTTCTGCAGATTGTAAAGAAGGTGGAGGGGCATATATTAAAATTACTCCAGATTATGTTAAGCAAAAACCTAACCTTATGGTCATGGTAGGTCCTGAGGATACTGTCCGTCAATCTGTAGCTAAGATAGAAAGAGCTAGAGTTCAATTTGGTATATTATTAGATGATCAAACTACTGGTTTTATTGAAACAGATATAAATTCCAAAGTTAAATTACCTAAGTTCCTAAAGGAGGCATTTAACCCACTGTTTAATGTAAGTGAAGTTGTTTTAAAAACAATTCTTATATCTGTTGATAAAGATAAAGATGTAGATACAGTTCAAGATATTGCCACTTCAAATAAAATATTTGTAATAGATTTTAAAGATATTGACATGGAGGCTTAATATGAGCATTTTTGGAAATAATGATGATGTTAAAGATTCCCCAGTTGAATCAACCGTTAATAATTGTTTAGGTATAGATTTAGGTACATTAAATACTGTAATTGCAAAACCTGCTGGCGATAAATTTGATTTATATCAAATTCCATCTGTTGTCGCTGTTAAAAAAGATGATAATACATCAGTTTTAGCTGTTGGAGAAGAAGCTAAAAGGATGTTAGGAAGAACACCAGGGGATATTGTTGCAGTAAGACCTCTTAAAAAAGGAGTTATTGAAAATATTGTTCAAGCTCAATCTTTACTTATTAAAGCAATTGAAATAGGTATTAATGAGGGAGAAAATGTTGGAAGAATTGTTATTGGTATTCCAGGGGATTCCTCAGAAGTAGAAAAAAACGCAGCAGAAGAAATTGGAAGAAAAGCTGGTGCTGATGAAGTTATTGTTATTAGTGAAGGATTAGCAGCAGCTATTGGTGCAGGATTACCTATTGCTGAACCTAATGGTATTATGATTATTGATATTGGTGCAGGATCCACCGATTTAGTAGTAATTTCACTTGGTGGAATTACAGATATTGAAACCGTAAGGTTTGGTGGAGACGATATTGATAACAGAATCGTGGATTTAATTGCTGAAAAATACAATGTCGCTATTGGTATTCATGATGCAGAAGCTGCTAAAATGGAAGTTGGTATGATTCACTGTAGTGAAACCTTAGAAAACTTATCTGTTGAGGTTGTAGGTAAATCATTAGAAACAAACAGACCTAAAAAAATCGTTATTGATTCCATGCTTGTTGCAGATGCTGTAGAACCTGTAATTCAAAATATTGTTGACGGATTAAATTTAATCTTTGAAAGATTATCTCCAGAATTAATTATGGGTGTTTATAAAAATTCAGTAGCTGTTGGGGGAACTTCAAGATTACGTGGTCTTAAAGAAAGGATTTATGATGAAGTTGGAGTACCTATTACCATTTCAGATGATCCAATGACTGTAGTTGCTAAAGGTACAGCTATTGTTGCAGCAGAACCATTAGCATTAGAACCTGAAGTACGTCTTCGAGCTATGAAATAGATTTTTTATCTATTTTTCTTATTCTTTATTTTTTTAATTCTACTTTTTATTTTATTTTAACTAGTTTTAACTAGATTTTTTATTTTTTTTATTAATTTTCTATCATGTATTAAGGTATTTATATGGATATAATGGGTGTTGATGAAGCAGGAAGAGGTCCGGTATTAGGTCCTATGGTAATTGCAGGGGTTATAGTTCCGGAAAAAATGAACCATGTACTTGAAAGAATGGGTGTCAAAGATTCTAAAAAACTTACACCTAAAAGAAGGCAGGTATTGGCTCGTAAACTATCTAAAATGTTTGAATATGATACTGTGGTTATAAGTGCTAAGGATATTGATAATCTAAGGGCTAAAGATGTAAATCTTAATGAAATTGAAAAAATTGGAATGATAAAGCTTATTGAAAGATTAAAACCCGAAGAGGTTATCATAGATGCGGTTGATGTAAAACCATTGCGTTTTCAAAGGGAAGTTCAAGAGAAAGTTGGAGAGGATACGAAGGTTATTGCGGAGCATAAGGCAGATACCAATCATATTCAGGTTGCAGCAGCGTCAATAATTGCTAAATTTAAAAGGGATCAGATTATTGAAGAAATCAATAGGGATTATGTTGATATAGGGGGAATTGGCTCTGGTTATCCAAGTGATCCTAATACAAAGAAATTTTTATCTAATTTTGAATATGATAATCTTCCAGATTTTGTAAGAAGATCCTGGAATACTGTTAGAAAAATGAAAGAGTAATAAATTTTTTAACATGTTTTTTTTATTTTGACGGGATTTGGATGAAATTATGTTTTTATAAATGATAATAATTGATTTGATATTTAAGTGTCTCTTCAAATCTAAAGATTGAATTTTGTCCTAGTCTTTGAATATTCTAATTTGCTTTGTTCTATTCTGTTATTTTGTTGAGTGTAAAGAAAATCTATTTAAATAAATAATGAGATATTTATATCTGTATTATATTTTTTTAATTAATTTAATTTAATTTTATAATTTAAATTATAACATTTAATTTTAGAGAGGAAAATAATGATAATAGAAGCAATTACTGGTTTAATATCTGGTTTTGTTGATTTCTTCCAACAAGGAGGTATCATTACCTATATTATTACTTTTATAGGAATTTGGGGATTTATCACTTCACTTCAAAAGGTCAATTATCTTAGGAAGATTAGTGATATAGATGCTACTGAGATTATGGGGGTAGTGTCTGTTGCCATGGAAAGAGGAGGAGCTATTGAAGCTTTAAAGGAAATTAGTCCATACAAAAACCCTGTTTCTAGAATTATTTCTGAAGCTTTGAAGATTGGTTATAAAAACAAAACCGAAGTTGAAGAAAGTATGGAACAGATTTTTATTGTAGAAACCAGTAAAATGACTAAAGGGTTAGATACTATAAAGACTATTATTGAACTTGCTCCATTTTTAGGTTTAATAGGTACTGTTATCGGTATTTGGATGACATTTGGATCATTGGGGGTAAATCCTGATCCAACTGCTATGGCTAGAGGTATCTATACTGCACTGATTACTACTATTGCAGGTTTGACTGTAGCTATTGTTTTAACTCCTTTATATACTTATATTAAAATATTGATTGAAAGGGAAATGGATAAGATTGAATTGGCTACTAAAATGACTAATTGGAATTATGCCGTAGCAAAAATCAGGGTAACCGAGAATTTACCTTGTGTAATTCAATCATTACAGGAAGGTGAAGGTATTGTTAATGTCCGTGAAATATCTGAACCTGATGCTAACATTCAAATCTCCTTTAAACCAAGTATGTTAGAGAAAAGTATTAGTAATATTATCTTAGAGATGTGTAATGTTGGTTCTGAGATAGTTGAAAGTAAACTTAAACAATAATTGATTGGACTTAAAAGTCGTGATAAGATGAGTTTAGATATTAAATCAAGGAAGGAAAGATTGAAAGAAGATAAACTTAATATTAACTTAGTTCCTTTTATTGATATTTTATTTACCATTTTAATATTTGTGATCGTTACCAGTAGTTTTGCAGGTACAGCTGATGTATCAGATTCTCAACAAGCTTCCGATGCTACTGGTAAACCAAATGTAACAGATACAAGTGGAAATTCCGAATATTATATTTTTCCAGTTAATGGACTTCAAAAGGTAGTGGTTAATGGTCAGGATATGTCTGCAGATATTCAGGATGATTCGATCGCTATTCATGCGAAGGTAATCGATGAAGGAAATATTAACGTAGATAACAAGGCTAAAACAATTTACATTACTACTCCTGCAGGTTTTTCTCCTGATAAAGCTGTAAGAAACCCTTCAGAGCAGAATTCAGGTTGATTGATTATTAATCAATTATCTTTATCTTTTTTTTTAATTTTTGTTATATTTTTTTTATAAATGACTATTTTAGCTAATTTTAGTTTCATTGTATGATTTCGGAATTAAATTTTTTATTTATCTATTTTTTTTAAAAGTAAGTATCTTATTATGAAAACGGTTTTCTAAATTTTATAAATAAGTTTTTTTTAAAGAAAATAATAAATATTTTATAGAATAAATCTAACCTTGATTATTACTTTTTAATCTGGAGGTATTTAATGTATTTAGGAAGAATCTTATCTTTAGGTATGAATGTTGATGGAAAACCTTTTGTTGCATATAGATTATCAAGCCGCCATTTTCCAAATAGAGAGGCTAAGGTATTTGGTCAGGAAGCAGCTATTGTTCCAAAAGAAGGTTTTGAGAAGGATATTTTTGAAAATCCATATATAACATATAATTGTATTAGAATTGTAGATGATTTGGCTATTGTCTCAAATGGTTCACAGACAGATGTAATTGCAGACAAGTTAGCCCTAGGTATGAATATCCGCGATAGCCTTGCATATTCTCTTTTAACTATGGACTATGAAAAGGATGATTATCATACTCCAAGAATTGCTGGTGTCGTAAAAAACACTACAGATGAGGATAAGTATGAGGCATATGTTGGAATTGTCACCGATTCTAAAATCCGTGTTGAAAAATTGGAATATGGTAAGGCAGCATATATTTCTGTCTATGAACATCAAGAACCTCATATGGTTGAATATGATGCATCTACAAGCAAAGAGGCTGCACAATACATTTTCAATCAGGGAGTATTCGCTGACTTTGAACATCCGGTAAGTTCTGTTGCCTCTGTCTATGACGGTAAATGGGATACTGTTGCATTGTCACCTAAACTTTAGACTGATTTATTTGCTTAGCAAATGAATAAAACTTATTTTTATTTTTTCCTTGTTTTTTATAATTTTATATTTAAACTAGTTTTTTAAAATAACATTTCATTAATAGTTGATTCTAGCTATTTTATAAATCAGAATAAATAGAAACTTTTAAAAAATAGAATTTATAAATAATCTATTAATTTTAAAGTGATGATATTATGAGCATAGAATTATTTGGTTTAAAAGGAATTCCTTTAGTTAAAGAAGGAGATAATATTGCGGATTTAATCTTAAATGCTTTAAAAGAACAAGGTGAAACACTTCAACATGGGGATATTATTTTAGTTGCTGAAACATTGGTCTCTAAATCCGAAGGTAATGTTATTAAATTAGGTGATATCCTACCATCTGAAGATGCGATATTGATTGCTAAAAAATCTAAAAAAGATTCTAAATTGGTTGAGGCAATTATACAGGAAGCAAGAGAGGTAGTTGAAGTAGGTCCTGACTTTGTTATAACCGAAACAAAACAAGGTTTTGTATGTGCAAATTCAGGTATTGATGAATCAAATGTTGGTGATGGTCTTGCAACTCCTGTTCCTGAAAATGCAGATTTGTCTGCAAAAAAAATTAGGGAACAATTGGAAAAGGAAACTGGTGAAGAGTTAGCTGTGATAGTTACCGATACTCAAGGCAGGGCATTTAGGGTAGGTGCTGTTGGAGTGGCTCTCGGATGCTCAGGAATAGATCCATTATGGAAAAGAAAAGGTGAAAAGGATCTTTATGGCCGTGAACTTCAAACAACCGAGGTTGCTACAGCTGATGAACTTGCTGCCTCAGCATCTCTAATCCAAGGTCAGGCTGATGAGGGTTTACCTGTTGTTATAATTAGAGGTTTTAGTGCATTTGATACCTTAAGAAATGAGGATAGTGACATTCATCCATTACTTCGTCCAAAAGAATTCGATGTATTTAGAAATTAAGATAGGTATTTGATTTTCTCAAATACTTTTTAATTTTATTAATCCAATTCAAATTTAACTTTTCTTATTTATCGAATGAAAGGAATTTTTTTATTATTCTGTTAAATGTCTATTTTTATCTATCAAATATAACTTAGGGTATTCTTGTGAGCAATGTTCAGATTACATGTAACGATTGTGGATATGGGATTAATGATTCCGATAAAATTTTCTATATAGAAAATAATCCGGATAAACTTGTAGAAACAAGTATTAATTTCTATCCTAATATCTTAAAGTATGAAATTCATGGAAGGGTTTTCACATCTTATTGTAATAGCTGTAAAAGTATTGTTAAATTTTATATTATTGAAAAATCCAATGAAAATTCAGATGATCTACTCAGTTTAATCAATGATTTATCAGATAAACCTTCTAAGGTTTTTACAATAGAAAACAATCCATTTATAAAAACTAATGAATATGGATTTTTTAAGGAAGTTTATGATAAGGATTCTAAAATAGAATGTCCTAAATGTAATGGAGAAATTCCAATAAGAATATCTCAATTGGAATATTGTCCTAAATGTGGAAGTAATGCTTTAGATAAATTTATACCATGTATTTTTAAAGACTAATTATTGATTTTCCAAGAGGGTGATGGAATGGGTCAATCTACGGTTTATTTTTGTGAGGATTGTGGATTTGAAGTAACAGAAACTAGTACCATATTCTGTTTGGATTTTGAATCTATGAAAGTAGAGGAATTATCTTTAGGTATGTGGGCCTCTAATTTTATTGCAGGTAAGGTCAATGGACATGTTTATATTACTTATTGTAATAACTGTCAATCTATGGTTAAAAGATTTGTTATCTCTGAAAATGAATTTGGAATAAATGAAGGGGAAATAGCTAATTTTATTTTAGATAACTATGAGGGAAATGAGCTTATAACAGTGTCTTTCATAAATGGTGATTCTTTTGAAGAATATCAAATTTCTGATAATTTGAATGGTCAATTAAAATCTAAAAAATATGGTGATCTTATTGAATGTCCTAATTGTGGTAAAAATATCCCTAGTTCCTTTTCAAGATTTAAAAACTGTCCAAAATGTGGAAGTAAAGATTTTATAATAAGATCCTCAGTGCTTTTTGACTAAAGCTTTGTTATTTAAATAGTTTAGTAAATGTTTTTCATTAAAATTTAAATTACTGGGATTGTATGGATTTTATTTTATTATAGTTTATATTTAATAAATTTTTAATTTTGTGTTTAAATTAAATAAAAAGTGAAAGTATGATTTGTGTATTGTCTGGAGGAACCGGAACTCCAAAATTGATTCAAGGTTTGAAAGAAGTTGTAGATTTAAAGGATTTAAGTATTATTGTAAATACTGTGGAGAATAATTATTTCTCAGGGGTATATGTAAGTGGTGACATTGATGTTGTTCTTTATACTTTAAAAGACATGATTGACGAGGAATTCTGGTATGGCATTAAGGGAGATACCTATATCACAAGCGAATATCTTGAGAAAATGGGAACCCCTGAGAAGATTAGGATAGGAGATAGAGATAGGGCTACTATGATTCAGAAAACATTAATGTTGGAAGAGGGTTACAGCTTATCTGAGATAGTCGATATTCAAAGAAAATATTTGGGTATTGAATCTAAGGTCATTCCTATGAGTGATGTTGATTCTGACATTGTTATTGAAACAGATATTGGTCAACTTGATTTTCATGAGTTCTTAATAGAGAAACAATGTAAACCTATAGTTAAAGATGTGGTTTACTCTGATGTTCCTCCCGCTCCAGAACTTATTGAAACTATTGAAAAATCCGAGATGGTTATTATTGGACCATCTAATCCAATTACTTCAATCATGCCTATTGTATCTATTGATGGTGTTAGGGAAGCTTTAAGGGACAAATATGTTGTGGCAGTATCTCCTATTGTAGGCACTGAACCTGTCAGTGGTCCTGCAGGTAAATTTATGAATGCATTAGGTTATGATGTATCTGCAATTGGTGTTGCGGAGATGTATAAGGACTTTGTAGATAAGTTAATCATAGATAATGAGGATAAGGACTTGTCTTTAAAAATTAAAGATATTGTGGGGGATGTTGGAGTAACTAACACTATGATGAAGTCTTTAGATATTAAAAAGGATTTAGCTAATTTTATATTAAAGTCTAGAAATGATTAAATCAAAAATTTTATAGAACTTAGGTTTATTTAAAAATATTTTATTTTTATTAATAACATTTCTAGATTTTACAAAATCATTTATTAAATATAAACTTTATGAATTTAGCTTTAACTAAAATAATTATATACTATAAATATTATATAATTATTAACGGTGAATAATATGATTCAAATGACATTGATACAAATTGATAATTATGGTCCTTGGACAGTAACTCCAAGACCTCGTAATGAATCTGACCTTCAAATTTTACAGTCAGAGTTATTTGCAGATGTACAAAGACAATTTGCAACTAAAAAAGGTCTTGTATTCTTTACAAGGTTTGACAATATGTTGGCTATTACAAATGGTATTAATAAAGAAGACCATTTAAGAATCCAAAGATCTATTAGAAATAGATATCCTATAACAATTAGTATGGGTGTTGGTGCAGCAAAAACACCTCATGAAGCACAAAGATTAGCAACTATGGCTTTACAAAAAGAAGGTGGGGCACAGTCTTCCGATAGAAAAGAGATATTGGCTATCGATTCCCTTGCTAATGAGGATGAGGGTTATGTTCAAGTTGCACATGTTGATATTAATAGTGTCACTGAAACCTTAACAGATAAGGAATCTGCTTTTGACACTAATTTTATGGTAAATAAAGCACAACATTATTTAATGACTAAGTTAATTAAAAGGGGATCTTTATTGTTCTTCATTGGTGGAGATAATTTTATGGCTCCATGTAATGGATTATCTGAACAAGATATTATTGATATATTAAAAGAGATTGATGAAGAAATAGGAATTACACTTAAAGCAGGAATTGGTCGAGGTAAAAATGCTGAAGATGCAGCATATATGGCTGATTTAGGTTTAAGAAAAATTAGAAAAGGTAATAATGCAAAATGGACTGAAGTTATTGAAAAAGGTTGCTAATTAAACCTATGTCATATTATTCCATTATATTATTATTTTTTTCATATGGCTTTTTTTTAAATAATTTTTAAATTCAATTAATAAACTAATTTTTTTTAGGAGCGTTTTATTTATTAAGGTTCTAGCACCGATGGCAGGAATTAATGATGGTGACTTTGCATTAAAATTAATCCCCTATGGATTTGATACGGTAACATTAGGTGGATTTAATGTTGACGAGAAAACGATTGATGCAGGTTATAAAATAATTCAAAGGGGAAGGGCTGAATTTAATATACCTCTTAATCAAGTTTATCAGTATATTGAAAAAGAGAGTTTAAAGATTAAACAATATGATGATAACGTCAAGGTTTCCGTTAATCTTAGATCTACTCAGACTAAGAATATTATAGATATTAGTAAAATACCTTCCGTTGATATAGTGGAAATAAACTGTCATTGCAGACAAGAGGAATTGCAGAATATTGATTGTGGTCAAGCAATGCTTAAAAGACCAGATTTAAAGGATTATATTAAAGAGATCTCATCTAAAAGTAAATCAGAAGTATCTGTAAAAATGAGGGGAAATGTTGATGGGGTAAATAATCTAGAAATTGCTCAGTTAATAGAAGATGCAGGTGCTGATTATCTTCATTTGGATGCTATGAAAAATGGTGTTTTCAAGGCAGATTTAGATTTGGTCAAAAATATATCAGAAAATACTAATATTTATCTAATTGGAAATAATTCTATTAATAGTCTAGAAAAAGCAAGGGAAATGTTAAATGCAGGTGCCGATGGTTTTTCTATTGCTCGTGCAGCTATTAGTGGTAAAATGGATTTTAATCTAAAAGATCTTTAAGGTTTTTCGATTCACTATTATATTCTAACTTTAACATCTTTTTATAAATTCGACTCTATTTTATTTTGATATCTTTTTATTTGCTTTGTTTTGTTTATTTTTCTTAAGAATTATTGTTTTTATTTAATCTTTGATTTATTATTTTAAATTTATTTATTTGATATTTAACGAACTTTTTTTTAAAAATAATTAAAATTTTTATTAATTTGTCAATTTTCAAAATTTTATAACGGGGTTATATTAAATTGATTTTTTTAAATTTTAATAATACTATTGTAAATCTTTTATAAGATATTTTAAATTCTTTAATTTAATTATATCTTGATGTATATTTTGTATTTCCTATTTTTTTCAATTTTTAGAAATTTTAATTTTTTCGATTTTTAGAAATTTTTATAAATAAGAATATTTAAAGTATATGTAAGAGAAATTATTATAGATTATATATATTTTTTTCTAGTGATGATTATTTTAATAATTATAGGTATTAAAAGGTGAATCAATGAAGTTTATTACTCTTAAAAATATAAACAAATCCTTTAATGGTGTTCAAGTTCTTAAAAACATTAATGTTGAAATAGATGAAGGTGAAACACTTGGAATTTTGGGACGTAGTGGTTCAGGTAAATCTGTTTTAATTAATATGTTACGTGGTACCAAAGAATATGCTCCAGATGATGGAGATGTAATTTTCCATGTTGCAGTATGTCCTGATTGTTTACATGTCGAATCCCCTTCAAAAGCCGGTGAAAAATGTCCAAAATGTGGAAAAACACTTGAATCAAAAGACATTAATATGTGGGATACTGATAGGTTACAATATCATGCCCTTAAAAGACGTATAGCTATTATGTTACAAAGAAACTTTGCTTTATATGATGAGGCAACAGTTATCGAAAATGTACTTAAGGCTATGGATGATGATGACAATGAACATTATGAGGAGAATTTATACAGGGCTATAGATATCTTAGATAAAGTTGAAATGAGTCACAGAATCACCCATATTGCACGTGATTTAAGTGGTGGAGAAAAACAAAGGGTAGTATTATCAAGACAGATTGCTAAAAATCCTATGTTGTTCTTGGCTGATGAACCTACAGGTACTCTTGATCCACAAACAGCAGAAACACTCCATGAAAACTTAAAGGAATCCGTTAAAGAAAATGGAATTACTATGGTAATTACTTCTCACTGGCCGGAAGTTATGGAAAAATTAGCAGATAAAGTTATCTGGCTAGAAAACGGAGAAATCTATAAATCCGGAGAACCTACAGAAATTGTTGAGGAATTCTTAAAGATTGTGCCTTTACCTCAAAAAGTCGAGGATCATGAAATTGGCGGTCCAATTATAAAGATTGATGATATTAAAAAACATTATTATTCAATTGATAGAGGTATAGTTAAATCTGTTGACGGAGTGACTTTGGAAGTTAACCAGGAAGAAATTATGGGTATTGTAGGATTAAGTGGTTCTGGAAAAACTACTTTGACCAAAATGATTGCTGGTTTAACTGATCCAAGTTCAGGTAAAGTCGAGATCAAAGTTGGTGATGATTGGGTAGATATGAGTCAACCAGGTCCAATGGCTAGAGGTCGTGCTGTTCCATATATCGGTTTGTTACATCAGGAGTTTTCATTATACCCTTATAGGGATGTTCTTGGAAACTTGTCCGATGCTATTAGTTTAGAATTGCCTGCAGAGTTTGCTAAGATGCAAGCACTTCATGTACTTGAATCTGTAGGATTCTCACAGGAGCAATCTGCAGAAATATTAAATAAATATCCAGATGAATTAAGTGCCGGTGAAAAGCACAGGGTGGCAATTGCTCAGGTACTTATTAAGGAACCTAATATAATTATTCTTGATGAGCCTACAGGTACTATGGATCCAATTACAAGGGTTATTGTAACTGATTCTATATTAAAAGCAAGAGATGAACTTAAACAAACATTTGTAATTGTTTCTCACGATATGGACTTTGTTTTAGATGTATGTGACCGTGCGGTTTTAATGAGAAATGGTCAAATAATAAGTGAAGGAACTCCTAAAGAAATTGTCGGAGAACTTACTTCATCTGAAAAAGAGGACATGTTAAGAAATCAAGAATAGAATGTTTAATTTTTAACTTTTACTTTTTTTTAATCTATTACTATTTTTTATATTCTTTTAAAATTAATTAATAATTTGAAATTTAACAATAATTTTATAAATAAGTTTAAAATATAATTAATTATGTTTTTAATATTATGAATGATTGCTTGGTAGATTATTTATTAGAAATTTTAATAAAGATAAATGGAGTTTATCTAGGTAATCTTTTAGTGGATTGTTTATTGTTTTAATAAATTATAAAATATATGATGAATTAATTTAAATTAATTAAATAAATCTTATCTTAATGATTGTTAAGAGTTTTTTGGAGGAATTAAATGACTTGGGAAAATGCACCGTCACATATTTGTAGGGGAGGAGATGTAAGAGGATTAGCTTTTTGTTGTCCTCCAGTTAAACCATGCCCAATTTTAAATGCATTAAATGAGGTAGGTATTACACCACAGGAATATATTGAGATAAAAAATAAATATGCAAAGGAAACTAGATTGGGGGAAGGACCGGGAACCTGTTTCGGTTCTTTAGTCTGGTGTTGTAAACCTTCTAAACCATGTCCTTTAAGGGATATGTCTATGCGTAGCATTGACATGAGTGTAGATGAATATCTTACATTGAAAAAACAGATGGCAGAGGAAATTGTTGGAAAGGGCAATAAATCCAATGATAATGAAAATGTAGAGGCTCTCGTTCATGCTTTTAACATAGATTCTAATCAGGCTGAAAAAGTATTAAATGATTGTAACAATGATTTAAGAATGGCCGTTAAAGTTTTAAGGGTTAAAGAGTTAAAGGATGAGGTTGAAGATTAATTGTATTAATTTTTTTTATTTTTTTTAGAAAAATTTTATATTAAGTGTTTGTTATGGCTTATTTAAGTCTTTATTTTGATGTTTCTGATAAGAATGTTTTTATTTTAGGAACTGGTGAGGTGGCTTGCCGTAGGGCTAATAGTTTTTTGGATAAAAATGCTAATGTTGTTTTGGCAGGTGACAGTTTAAATTCCGAAATTCTTGATAAAGGGGCTCGACTTGTTAAGATTCATACAAATATTGATGATGACGAGAATTATGATAAATATTTTTTGGAAAATAAGAATATTGTATTGTCTGAGGTTAATAAAGCTGATTTTGTAATTATCGCAACTGGTGATTATGCCCTTGCAGATTATACCTCCTCAATATCACAGAACAAACTTCTTAATAGGGCAGACAATCCAAGTTCTGGAAATGTTATAGTTCCCACTAGTTTTTTCATTGGGGATATTGAATTTTCTATCTATACCAGTGGTAAAAGTCCTCTTATGGCTAAAACATTACGTAAAAAGATTCAATCTATTGTCAGTGACGAGGATATAATGGAGATTGAACTTCAAGATTTTGCAAGAAAGCTTCTTAAATCTAAGGTAAGTGATTCAAAAAAACGTAGGAAAATATTGTATGAAATTTTGGATGATCCTAAAATCAGGGATTTGTTAAAGAATAAAGAACTGAACAACGCTAAAATCGAGGTTAAATCTTTTATAGATGATTTATAATATTTTTATCCTTTTTATTTATTAACTAAAATAATAAAGTTTTTTAATATATTTTTTCAAAAATAGAATTATATTTTTTATTTTATTCTAAAATCAATTTTATGGGGAATTTTATTGATTATTAATATTCGTGTGGATTATAAGTTAACCGATATTCAAACAATGGAAAGTGTTTATACTGATTTAAAAGAACTTTTCAATAAATTCAAAGACAGATTTGTTATTACAGAATATGTTGAAATCTCTACTTGTAATAGACATGAATTTTATATACACTCCGATGCTTTTGGTATTGAAGATATAATTGATTCAAATTCTGTAAATGATAATCTTATAATTGAAACTGGTGAAGATTCAGTTTTTCATTTATTTAGGTTAAGTTCCTCTTTAGAATCTATGATTGTTGGTGAAGATCAGATTTTAGGTCAAATCAAAGATTCTAAAAAGAAAGCAGAGAAGGAAGGTCACTTAGGTAAGGTTTTAGATACCTTGTTTACAAAGGCAATACACGTAGGCCAGGAAGTAAGGCAGAAGACAAACATCAATAAAGGCCATATCTCAATGGGTTCCGCTGCAGTTGATCTTGCAGAGGAAAATCTGGGAGATCTTCAGGATAAAATTGTTCTTATAGTTGGTGCAGGTAAGATGGGTTCACTTGTAGCTAAGGCATTAGCTGAAAAGAGCCTAAAAGCCATTGTTGTTGCAAATAGGACTTATTACAGTGCCACTAAATTAGCTAAAGAATTAGGTGGAAATGCTATCTTCTTTGATGATTTATATCAATATCTTCCTATTTCTGATGTAATTATAAGTGCAACAGGTTCACCTCATACCTTGATTGATAAGAAAAGAATTATTGATGCTACAAATAAGATTAAAGAAGATATTGGTAAGGATTATTCTAATCATAAAACGGTAATTATTGATATTGCTAATCCTCGTGATGTTTCAGAAGATGTAAAGGACATCGGAGTTAAACTATTTAATATCGATGACTTAAGGGGAATTGCTGAAAGGACTAAACTTGAGAGGAAAAAAGAAGTTGAAGAAGCGGAAAAGATAATCGATTATGAATTTGATTTACTTAAAAATTCATTTAAGTTAATGGAAGTTGACAATATTCTTGCCGATTTAAGGTCATCTATGGAAGAGATACGTCAACGTGAATCTGAAAAAGCTATTGTTAAGTTGGCTGATGTAGATGGTAGTGTAAAAATCATTGATAATTTAACAAATTCAATAGTTAATAAAATATTTTTTGATATTTCAAAGAATATTAAACAAGCTGCCCGTAATGGTGATGAAGATTTAATAAGGGCTGCGGAAATATTCTTTTTAAAAGAGAATCAGTAGTTATTACTCTTTTTTTATTAATTTTAAAATAATTGTATTTATTATAAAGCCTCTAATTTTATATTTTATTTATTATATTAAACTTTATAATTTTAAAAAAAAGTATAATTTTAATTATGGGATACTATCATAATTTTAAAAGATTCCTATTATTAAAATACTGTGGGTTAAAAAAAAAGATGAGTTAATTATTAACGTTTTTAATTTAATAGACATTATTAAAAAAAGGATAAAATATGTATTTATTCATACATATTCTTAACTTCATTTACTGTTTTTATTTTTGATTGTTTAAATGCATATTCAATATCCCTCATGTCAATTGTGGTTTTGTCATTTGCAATTGCATGGTGTAATGCGGTTTTTAAGATTTTTTGTTTCAAATCTCTTCCAGACATTCCTTTACTCATTTTAGCAACTTTGTCTATGTCAATATCTATGTTGATAGGAATGCTTGTAATATTGTTTTCCAGAATTCTTTTCCTTTCATTTAGATTAGGTAATTTAAATTCAATTTCCTCTTCAAATCTGCTTCTTACCGCATTATCAATAAATTGAATATTGTTGGTGGCACCAATTGTAACTACACCTGTATTTGGATTAATTCCGTCTAATTCAGTAAGCAATGAATTAACAATCTCAGAAACATCTCCTCTTAATGATTGGTATTGTCTGTGAAGTGCTATTGCATCTATCTCATCAATAAATATTAATGAGGGAGCATGTTTTGAAGCATTTTCAAATAAATCATGTATTTGATGTGCACCATCTCCAACATGATCACCAATTAAACTTGTCGCTTTAACTAGATATAATGGAATATTAAGATTTGATGCAAGTGCCTTTGCAAGCATCGTTTTACCAGTACCTGGAAGTCCATAAAATAATATGTTTCTTGGTGCCCATTGACCAAATTTCTCAGGTTCTTCAACATATTTCTTAATAATCTTCACTTTGTTCTTAGCATTTTCCTGGCCTATGATGTCATTAAAATCTATATGGTACTTTTGAGGTTTAATTTCCTGTGAAGTTTTTATCTCATCAATTACTTTAATATGAGTTTTTTCAGTAATAATTGAATTGTCTGGCTGAGCTTCTATAATTTTAAATCCATAATCTGGTATTATTTTTTGATCAAATAAATATGAATTCTTTTTAACTTCTAAACCTAACCACTGCTCTTTAGCGTATTCCTCAAATAATTTTTCATCAGAAATTTCAAGTGGTGTAGCATCAAGTAAATTAAAGTTAAATGGGTATCCTACAGGTTGTATTTTAATTTTTTCTGCTTCAATTTCATCTAATGTAGGGGTGTTAACTTTTTTAACATTAGTAACCTTTATCTCTTGTGATTTACTTTTTGATTTCAAAAAATACACCTACTCATTTCTATTTTTAAATTTTAAATCAAAAAATTCTATTTTAATTTCTGTATGATTTAAAATATTTTTATAAAAATTATTATTTATGCTATTTATCTATTAAACTTAATGGTTTAGTATTCTTAAATTTTTTTTAATAATCCATAAAAAGGATTAAATTTGAAAAATTAGGGGTTTATTAAAATATTTATATTAAATAGATTGTTTATCAGGTTATTTAAAATTAAAAAATTTGAATTATCTATTATTTTAGCTATCTATTATTAATTATGGGATTTATATTTAAAATCTGTTTAAATAGGGATGTGGAAAGTTTATAGTAAACTTTCATAGATTTCTCTCATTTTAATTGCATCCTCATCTAGTTTGGGTGTTTCACATATTATTGTAGCTTTCCATCCATAGTCAATTAGGTTTTGAAGCAAATCCTCAATATTAGGACCATATTCGTCATTCTCCTCTAGAGTGTGGTGTCTTTTTTCTCCCTTGTTTGTATATTCAATTGTTGTAAAATGACAATGTAATCTTTCAATATTGAGATGGTCCTCTAATTTTGAGAAGATTGAATTATAATCTTCTTTCCTATTTAATATTCCTTCACCTCTTGCATGGACATGTGCAAAGTCTATAGTTGGTTCGAAATGCTCGAGATTTTCACACATGTGGATTATCTCATCAACATTTCCAAGCTGTGATTTCTTTCCAGTTGTTTCTGGAGCAAATGTGTAATCTTCAAGTCCTTCCTCTTCGCATTTTTTAAGTAATCCTTTATACCCATTTTCTGCCTTTTCAAGAGCTAAACTAGGACTTTGTTTTGTATAGTATCCTGGATGAAAAACTAATCTATATGCTCCCATCCATTCCCCAACTTGTCCACATTTAAATAGACTTTCAATGGATTTTCGGATTTTATCATCCTCTTTAGCACACATGTTTATGTAATAAGGACAATGCATGGAAACTTTTACTTTATTTCTTTTAGAGTCTGCTTTAAGTTTTTTAGAACTCTCCTCGCCAATTCTAAGTCCGCGGCCTGATTGATATTCATATGCATATAGTCTTCGCTCATTAAGATAACCGCATGGCTCATATGCCTTGCCTTTATATCCTTTAGGTTTTCCTGCAGGTCCAAATATTACTTTATCCATAAAAATCACTAAATTGTTTAAAAATTGAAAAAAAAGAATTAATTAAAAATTAAAAAACTAAAAAATCTATAGAATCCCCATAGCTTCATTGGTTTTCTTAATAGATTTTTCATTATCTGATTCCATCTCAAGCATTGCACGTATACAATCAACATTCTCAGGAACAACATCTGATTCTTGGTGTACTGCTTGCATATAGTAAAGCTCGTTATCAACTACATTAATTGATTCTTTCCATACTGGAATCTCATATAAATCATTTCTACTTCTTCCAAGTTCTTTTGCATATTCCATTAATTCTGCAGTGGAGCCAAGTCCCATACTTGCCTCTGCAAGAATAACTCTTGATCTTTTATCAAGAACATCAATAATATCATCGGTGGAAACCTCATTATTTAACTCCACCATAATATTATGTTCATGCATTAATGTTGTTGGTACAAGAAGGGCCATGGTGGTAATATCGATGCCTTTCATTACAGTTCCAACATCAGGGCCATGGTGTGAAGGAACTTTAGGTGGGTTTGGTACTATGGAATTAATAGGTCCTTTTTTAACTTCATTTGGATCTGCTCCACGTCTTACCATAACTGCTCTAACCTTTTTAATATCTGCAATTTGGCTTATCGGATATAATGTACGTGTGAGACCGGTGGTGTTACAAGATACAACACGTGAGTAATCTGCACCATATGACTCATCATAATTAGAGAATGAATTAAATGATATTCCAGTTAGATCATGGTCTTCTCCACCTTGATATATTGCCTTTGTACCTGCTTTCTTATATTTTTCAAGATTGGTTCTTCCGACCTTACCTGGTGTACAGTCAACTACAAGATCTGCCTCCTCAATCATATCATCAACAGTACCTGCAACTTCTATTCCTGCATCTTTAAATAATTGTTCTCTTTCAGGTATGGCCATATATAAATCATAACCCTTTTCTATAGCAGCACGAGCTTCAAAATCAGGTTTTGTTTTACATACACCAACAATTTTCATATCATCTTGAGCTGAAACTGCATCAGCTACTCTTTTTCCAATTGTTCCAATTCCATTTACAGCAATTGATTTCATTTTTAATCAGTCCTAAATTATAAACTATTTTTAATATTGTATTAAAAAAGCTTTAAAAATTAATTAATAATATTATATTTTATTAATAAATTAGTTAAAATATTTTTTGATAATATTGTAGAAAAATTAGATTGCTTTTAAATGAAGATTATCATCTTTAAAAAATAGTATTCCATAATAATATAAATTATTATGGATTTAAAAATCGTGTTTTTATTTGTTCTTTAGCTATTTGCTAAATTATAAACTTATTAGTTGGTTTAATATTGTATTTATGCTGTAATCCTACAATTATAAATCTGCACCCATTTCTCTAAGTTTTGTTGGGAAATACTCATCAATAACATATTCAAGACCATACTTGGAGAAAGATTGCTGCTCTGCTTTTTTCCCGATTTTAAGCATCTTTTTGATTTCAGTCTGCCAGAAATCAGTTTGATATCTTGGATCTTTTGCTAATTCCTTAAGTCTCATTACATCCACATCTTTTAAAGGATCACTTGGAAGATCATATTTAATAATATCACTGGCAGTTACTCCCATGAATTTAGCATTAGGTGTTGCAAGTTCATGGTTTACATGTGCAAGCTTAGCACTACCTGAGATAATTACCTGTCCAATGTGGAAACCCCATGGATCTCCATCGTTACAGATATAGACTGGAAGACCTAATTCCTCATTAACCCTTTTAATGAATCTTCTTGTAGCACGAGCCGCTTGACCTTTAAGTCCTATGATTAATGTATCAAATTTATCATATGCATGTTCCTGGACCATACGGTGGAACATTCCCATGGTTTCTACAGCCATTACCCTTTTCACATTGTCTCCTAAAGCTGTAAATTCAACTTCATCAATGGTAGGTGAAATTGTATAACCAGATT
Source organism: Methanobrevibacter boviskoreani JH1 (assembly GCF_000320505.1). Taxonomy (NCBI): domain Archaea; kingdom Methanobacteriati; phylum Methanobacteriota; class Methanobacteria; order Methanobacteriales; family Methanobacteriaceae; genus Methanobrevibacter; species Methanobrevibacter boviskoreani. The sequence goes on along the minus strand of NZ_BAGX02000020.1, from coordinate 25,705 downwards.
TTCCAGCTCTAAGTGCGTTAATCTCTACGCCATCATCTTCTAAGGTAATGTCTCCATAAACTGATGCACCGTCCTCTTCTGGCATAAGCCCTAACTCTTCACGGGTGGTACCTAACATAACTTCCAAATCTTCTCCAACAGTGTTGGATTCTTGTTGTGTGTTAAATTCAACACCCCAACCTTCACTAATATAATACATTTCCCTGATGGTAGCAGTCTTTTCTCTTTGAACAAGATCCTTACAGAAATTAGCAGTACAAACCATCTGGCCTAATTTTCTAAGTTGCTTAACATTACCCATAGATCTTTTACTGTATCTATCGCCTAATACATAGTATCTTTTATCAGGGTCATAGTGGATATTACCGGTTCCTCTGGAAGGTACTTTTAATGTAGGAATCTTATCCTTTGTAACATCATCGATAATATCCTGACCAAGATATTTGAGTTTGTTATAGGTGTATTCTTTACGTTTTTCTTTAGGCATGTGTTTTTTTAGTGGTTGTCTTTCCTCATCAGCCATATTTATTCACCTTCTTCTTTAGCTTTTTTAGCTTTTTTAGCTTGTTTTGCTGCTTCTTTAGCTTCTTCCTGTTCTCTCATTCTTTCTTCATAGATTAAATCATCTTCTGAAACTGCAAATCTTTGGGAAGATTTTTCTTTTTTGAGGTTTGATTGCTCCTCATCTACTGCATATCCGTATTCGTCAAGTTCCTCCATGATAAGAGCTTCGTCTTCCTCTTCCTCTTCTTCCTCTTCAGGAACTTCACCAAGTAACTCTGCAATAGCTCTTTTAGTAACTTTTGATAGAACCTTGGTGTAGTCTGGAACCTCGACCTCACCAAGCGCAGCGGATTCTTCAATGATAACAGGTACAATCTCTTCAAATATTTTTGAACGCATTGCTTTTTCCTTATCTGCCTTTTTACGTTTAATATGTTTTTGTAACTTACGTGCAAGAGTCATTGTAGCCTGTCTTACCTCGTGTAAAATTTCTGGCTCAGGGGCAATACTTTGTTTTCCAGTTGATAGGTATGGAATCTGTGTGGAAATCATGTTTACAAATAATGTAATTGGTGAATTTTCAAAATCCTTAATTCCGTAACGTTTCCAATCAATACTTTTTAATGCTTCTGTAATAGCACAGCTTCCCTGATCAAAGGTTAAAGGTACTCTATTTGCAAATCTCATAATTTCGGATTTTCTCTGATCATTAACTAGACGTCCAGCTTCTCCACCATAAGCAATACCTGCTTCAATGATGAATGCTACACCACCCTTATAAGTTACAGGTTTTCTTGTAATGGTTTCTACAAATTCCGGCTTTAAGATTTGTCTAATACCCTTTTCAATCTGTTCACTTCCAATAGGTATAAGTCCATTACTTGGAGGAGCCATGAATTTCATTTTATCGAAGCATTTTACAATAGCTTCTGCTTCTTCCCATTTCATATCTTTCGGACGTTTCTTCATGTCAATTCCAGTCATTTCTCCAATTTCTTTAACTCTTTTACTTGACATTCTTGAAAGGGAACTGGTTAACATACTTTTGTAACTTCTTTTGTCGGTATGTTTTGCCATGAAATGAATATCATCTGCAGTTACTCCTTTTGGATGTGGTAATACCTCTTTTGGAAGTACAGGAACAACATCCGCTGCCCTATTGAATATGTATTTGTGTCCAGATGGATCCCTAAATGTAATCTTTGCATGTGGGTTTGCAATCATTGTTCTACGAATATATTCAAATGCTCCTTGTTCGGCCATAGAATAGGAAACATCCTTAAATTGAAGTTCAATACATACACCAGTATGATCTAATTTCACTTCTTCCCTGTCCATTAAAAGACCAACGTTCTTTTTAACATCCATTTTAAATTTAAGTTTAACTCCTTTAAGTTCACCGTCTTCCATATATCCTGAGATAACTCTTGCAGGTTTACCTGTAGTCATTTGTGATAAAAGTACACAACCACTACATCCTAAACCTTGCTGACCTCTGGATTGGATGTTTCTGAATTTAGAACCTGCAAACATGGTACAATATACCTTCATAATAAATGGTTCCGGAATACCTGGACCATTATCTGCATGTCTTAAAATATAATGTTCTTTGCTGACTCTTTTTAAGTCAATATTGATTTCAGGTAATATACCTGCTTCCTCAGCTGCGTCAAAACTGTTAGTAATTAATTCGTGGAAAACTATGGTTAAAGATCTGATTTTTCCAGAAAATCCTAACATCTGTTTATTTTTCCTAAAGAACTCTGATGGAGTTAATTCTTGAAAGTTTTCAAAGAGTTCTGATGCTTGTTGAGACAAATTGAACCTCCTTTTAAAAATTATTTATCTAAACAAAAGAGTATCTAATTTTTCGATAAGTCATAAAATCCAATAAAAAAGTAATCTTTTTATTTAAAAAAATTAAATTTAAATAAAATCTAAAAAAAATCATTAAAAAATTATGAAAAATTGTGTTATTTTACTCTTACATATACATATATTGATTTTTATATATAATATTTTTCATATATTTTTAATATTTTTAGTTTTATAATTATTAAAAATAATAGATGATATTACTATTACTATTTTAATTATGGTATCGAATTTATTTATAATAAAAATTATTACTCTTGTGTATGTTTAGATTTTTTTTATTAGTTTTTAGATAAAATATTCTATCAACTTTTATATATAAAGAATATTTCCAAGAGTATATGAAAACTAATATTTAAATCGATAATTCCTGTTAAAATTGTTTTTAGAGTTGAGATTTCGCTGTTTTTAAAAATAGTAGGTTTATTTGTTTTAATTTAAAAAATCTAATTCTTGTTGATTAACTTTAAAAAAATAGTGAATATAAAAATATTATATTCAGTCTAAATCGTCTCTAAGTTCAATTTTATCTTGGCTAATACCTATTGATTCCTTGAACTCTTTGACTTTTCTTTCACGTTTCTTATTTTCAAGGAAACTGTAAACGGACTTATGTCTTGAACCGTTTAATATCATTTCGATCGCTTCTTTTGCAATCATAATATTTTCAAGTTTACCAATTAGTGAAACGGTCTTGCCATAAACAGCCATATCGACATCAGCCATATCAACAATAATATCTTTGGTAACTCCCCCTCTACCAATTATTCTTCCTTTTTGTCTTGCCAATGCCTTCTTATTTTTTCCAACAGCCTCAGTTAATTTTAAAACTTCTAAATACATGTCGTCTTCTTTAAGTTTTAATGCTGTTTCTGGGTTAAAACCACGTCCAATAGCTTTAACAACATAGTTGGTTTTCCAAACACCTAAAGGATCTTCCATACTTTCCTGGGGATATATGGTCACTGTACCTTCATCACTATTGATATCGAGTATTGTGTTTAATGTATCTTCGATTGTTTTTTTAACAGAACCATCTTTTCCAATTAAAACTCCAACACGTTCCTGTGGGATTTTTAAATAATCAGTTTCTGCCATTTAATACACCTCTTCTAATATAAAATTAATCAAATCTAGATTTATTTATTGTTATATTTATTAATTTCTAATTGTTTCAAAATCCATCTATTAAATTTATCAATCTAATATGGGTTTAAAGTTTCATTTTTAAAATGCTAATCATATTTGGAATTTTAAAATTCTTTAATCGGATTTTAATTTTAAATATGATTCTAAATTATTTGAGAATAAGTAACTTAAGTAAAAAACATCTTCAATGATAATATTTTATAGTTTAAAAAAATCATTTTTTTAGGGATAGTAATTTACCGTCTTCAACTCCAATAGCAGTTTCAATCTCTTCTTTGCTCATCTGTGAACCTAATTTCCTGAAATCATTATATAGGTTTCCAATATCTCTTTTTAATAGTTCATTTGCTATGGGATTGTCTGATGTTACAGACTGTGAAACATCTATTATAACTGGTTTTTCATTAAAATTCATTACATTATATACAGATAAATCTCCATGAACTAGTTTCGCATCATTGATAAATTTGTAGGTTTCTTTAAGCAGGTCATCTAGAAATTTATCTACATCTTTAGGTTTTTGGTATTTTACAGTTTTAGCGGGATTTCCTTCCTCATCTCCAATAAATTCTAAAATAAGCACATTATTTAAGGAAGTTATCGGTTTTGGAACATTGACCTTTGCCTTGTATAATCTTTCAAGGTTCTTATATTCTTTATTTACCCATGCTGTGATTAATTGATGTTTATTATTAAGTCTTATTTTAAATCTAGGATCCCCATCCACATAGAAATTCATTTTTTTAAAATCAGAAGTTGCAATACGATAGATTTTTACAGCGTAAAATTCATCACCTTTAATGCCTTTTAATACATTAGCCTCCTTTCCAGTGCTTATCTCACCATTTAAAATATCAAGATAATTTTGATTGGCTAGTTTGTATAAGGTCTCAAGGGTTCTTTTATCAAATATGTCACTACCTACTTTTCTATCTTCATCTCCCTTTTTACGTTTTCTGGAGATGATTTTCTGGACTTCATCGTCGGCTTTGGCTATTTTATCTTTCATATAATCACATAATTTAAAAATAGTTAGGTAGTTTGAAAAATATTTTTATAAAAAAGAGTAAAAGAGATATTTACATTTTTAAATATCCTTTTCTTTCAAGCCAATTGGATTCGGTTTTGGTATATCTCCAAATAACATCAGCCTTTTCTTCACTTTGGAAATCCCATGGTTTTACAAGGATAACGTCACCTTCACGAATCCATATTCTTTTTTTCATTTTTCCAGGAATACGTGTGGTACGTATAAAACCGTCTGCACATCTAACTTTAAGTTTTCCATGTCCCATAATCTGTTCAACAACACCAGCTATTTCTCCATTTTTAGGTGTTCTAACCCTTCTGTAACTTTGTTGCTGATTATTGTTATTGTTCTTTTTATTTGCCAAGTATTTTCCTCCATTTCAAATATAATTTTTCCTAATAATTCATATAAAAATCAATTTTAATTTTAAATATATAGTATTAATATTATGTTCTTTATATTATAAAAAGTTATTATATAAATATTTTAATTAATTAAAATATCCAATTAATTGAAATTTAATCATGTTTCGAATTTGTTTTTATATATAAAAATTTATTAATTAATTCTTAATAATATGTATGTAGTGTAAATAATTTATTTAGAAGTTTTATTTTTATAAGTCTATATTAAATAATAAATCTATTAATTATTTTGGATAATCTTTTAGAGGTGTGATAATGGGAACTGAGTTTTTAAATATTAAAGATTCAGTAGATGCTAAAAATTTGATTCAAGAGTATTTTAATAAGTATTATGAACCAGAAGGGGAGGAAATTCCTATTGAAAATAGTAATGGCCGTGTGGTATTTGAGGATATCTATGCTAAAATTGACTTTCCTCCATTTGACAGGGCATTAAAAGACGGGTTTGCAATTAAATCAGAGGATAGTTTCGGTGCTTCTGAGGAAAATCCTAAGGTACTCAAGGTAATAGATGCTCTTGAGGCAGGTTCTTATTCTAAAAAAACTGTTGAAAATGGTTTGGCTGTAGAGATAAGTACAGGATCACCTTTACCTGAAGGTGCAGATTCTGTTCTGATGTTTGAATATTCACTAAAAAATGGTGATGAGGTAGAGTTGTATACTAGTGTAACACCTACTCAGGATGTTGGTAAGAAAGGGTCTGATGTTAAAGATGGTAATCTACTTATTAAAAAAGACACTGTTCTTTCTGCTAGTAAAATTGGGGTTTTAGCAGCTCAGGGATTTACAACTGTTAAGGTTTATAAGAAACCTAATATTTCAATCATTTCAACAGGCAATGAATTAACTGAATTAGGAGAGGAATTAAAACCTTCTAAAATATATGATGTTAACAGTTATATGATTAAAAATGCTGTTGAATCTATTGGCGCTAATGGAACCATAAAAGGTATAGTAAAAGATGATTATGATCAGTTAAAGTCTAAAATCTTGGAATGTTTAGAGGAATATGATATTTTAATATGTTCTGGAGGAACATCTGCAGGTGTTGGGGATGTTTTAAAACATGTTTTAGATGAGATCGGTGAGGTTAAACTTCACGGTATTGCAGTTCAGCCAGGTAAGCCTACTATCTTAGGGGTTATAGGTGAGAAACTAGTTATTGGACTTCCAGGAAATCCGGTATCTTCACTTGTAATATTTAATGTATTTGTTGCACCTGCGATTCGTTCTTTATTAGGTTTAAAAGAATCTTCTCTTAAAAAGGTGGAAGGCAAACTTACTAAAAGAATTCACTCTGCCATTGGAAGGGAACAATATCAACTAGTTAAATATGATGAGGGTAAAGTAGAACCTATATTTAAAGATTCTGGAGCTATTTTCTCTCTTGCCCGTGCAGATGGATATGTAAATGTATCTAAAAATACTGAACTTGTTGAAGAGGGAGAAATAGTTGAGGTAAATTTATTTAATTAAATCAATGGAGAATAAACTATGGAATTTGAGGAAAAGACAATTGACGATCAATTTATAGCAGTAATCAGTAATAAAGGAACACTTGAGGCTGCGGAAGTATTATTTGCAAAATTAGCAGGATGGTTAGAGGAAGAGGAAGTTGAAACTGCCGGAGATCCTTTCATGATATTCTATAAACTTCCTGAAAATACGGAACCTGATAAGGTTGTATATGATGTTGGAGTACCTATTAAGGAATTAGTTAAAGGTAATGATTTAATAAATACTGCAAATATGATTGGTCATAAGGTATTAACTACTATTCATAAAGGTGGAAGGGAGAATATCAAGGAAACATATACTGCTTTAGCTCAATATGCGGTGGATAATAATTATGATATTATTGGTTCACCTAAAGAAGTTTATATTAAGGGTTTTCTTGAAAAAACTGATGATAAACTTACTGAAATTCAGCTTCCAGTAATTAAAATGTAAATTTATTTTAAATATCTTTTTTCCTTTTTTTAGTTTTTATTGCCTTTTTAAACTTATTTTTATTTCAACATACATTTTTTTGATTCACGGATTTCTAATCTTCGCTCTCATTTTTTCTTATTGGTTTTTTAAACCTCAATTCTATAGATTGATATTTTGTTTATATTTTTATTGGAAATATGCTTTTTAATCAGGTTTTAAGATTTCATTATTATAAATTTTCTAATAAATATTATATATGATAAGAATCTAAATTAGTTGTAAGATATTTTTTACATTAGATTGAAGGAGGATTATTTTGATAAATGACTCGAATTTAGATAATGTCTTTACTGAAAATGACAATCAAGAAGCTTTTGACTACAAGGGGGAAAAGGGGATATTATCAAAAGTTGGATTTAGTTATTTCTTCTTACTTTTGATAATGTTCTTTATTCCATCAATATTATTGTCTTTTACATATAATCCCAGCAATGATTTAGTTTTAGCTTATAATTTCATTGGATTTATTGTAGGGGCAATTGTTTTACATTATTCAAGTAAAGGTATTCCTAATTCAAAAAATTCTAAAAAGCATGATTTAAGTCTATTGAAATATCTTGCATATTTTGTTATGGGTTATGGATTAATGATTTTAGGATATAGCATCTCAGGTTTTATTCAAGGATTGTTTATTAATAATGCCGTTAATCCAATTCAAACTTTCGAATCTTCAAATATGCTTGTAACCTTTTTATATGCAATATTACTTGGACCAATATTTGAAGAATATTTCTTTAGAAAGGTTTTAATTGACAAAATAAGTAGATATGGGGAATTGTTTGCAGTTTTAGTATCTGCATTTATGTTTATGATCTACCATATGAATTTCTATCAGTTTATTGGCGTGTTCTTAATGGGGGTAGTTTTAGGACATGTTTATGTTAAAACTAGAAGAATTGAATATACAATTACTTTACACCAATTAGCTAACTTCTTCGGATTGTTTGTTCCGATGTTAATTGGAACAAGTGTTTACGCAGGAATATTTAATTATTTCTGTATTGCTATAATGTTTTTAGCTGTTATATTATCTGCATATTTAATTTTAACAGTTAAATATGATTCTGGGGATATCGAGATACCTGAAAATAAAACATTTGGGTTTTTCTTTAAAAATGCATCTGTATGTGCTTTTATTATATTTGGGTTGTTTATAGGAGTTTTGAATTTAGGCGTTTTTGCCTAATTTCAAATTCTTATAATTTATAGTAAACATTCTAGATCCTAAGGTTTGATAAAACTTTTATAGGATTTTAACATTCCTATTAAATTTTAACTAATTTTGGAATATTTTCTATCAAAATAAGATTTTAATATCTTATTTTTTCTTTTTTTTAATTTTATTAAGTATTAATCAAATTTAAAACATGGGTTATAGTTTTTATTTGAGGATATTTTTTAATGTTTGGTTTTTATTGTCCCATTTCACTTTTAATTCCCTTTTATTTAAAAAAATAATTTCTCAATCAATTTAGGGTATATGGTTTTATTTTTATGATAGAAAGTATTAATTATTAATATTACTTATATTCAATTAAGATTATAATTTTTAAAGGGGTTTAAAATGGAATCCAGAAAGTTTATAACTGTGGTTTTAACTACTACCATGGCTTCATTTATTGTGGCTTATACCTCAGTTGTTCCAGCACTTGCGTTACCTTCAATTGCAAAGGCATTTAATTTAAATAACTTTATGCAAAACTGGGTAATTAATGCGTTTTTATTTTCTGTAGCTATTTTTGCAGTTCCGACAGGTAATTTGGCTGGAAAGTGGGGTCTTAAAAAATCATTTTTATTGGGAAACATCATTTTCTTAATTGGTGCTGTAATCACGTCCTTTGCATTTTCACCAATGTCATTGATTTTATTTAGGGCTTTTCAAGGTGTTGGTGCAGCACTTATTTATAATACCGTTATGAATATTGTTGCTGTAGCCATTCCTGAGGAAAATAGGGGAAAGGCAATTGGTATTGTTGTTGCTGGTGTTAATTTAGGTTTGGTGCTTGCTCCAACTTTAGGCGGTATATTAACTTATAACTTAGGCTGGGAAAGTATATTCTTATTTACAGTTCCATTTCTTTTATTAATCATTCCTATAACTTACCTTCTTATTTCCGAAGAGTGGAAAATAGGGGAAAATGATAAATTTGATGTTAGGGGCGGAATCCTTTGGATGATTACAATATTTCTTTTAATCTATGGATTTACTTCAATTAACCATATTGATGGAATTGTAATGTTAATTTCAGGTATCTTTCTTTTAGTTCTATGGAATTATTTAGAATTACGTGTTAAAAATCCAGTATATGATGTAAAAGTTTTTGAAGATAAAAGATTTAAATATGCAAATTTATCCTCATTTCTAATTTATATCGGTTCATACTTTGTAACCTATGTCTTAAGTTATCATTTACAGTATATCTTAGGATGGAATTCGGAGATGGCAGGATTGTTGCTAATGGTTACTCCAATTATACAGATTGTTATTTCCCCATACATGGGTAGACTTTCTGATAAAGCAAATCCTTTAAAAATTGCATCATTAGGTATAATATTAATAGTGTTCTCATTAGTAACACTTGACCTCCTAATACGATTGCCTGATTCACTTGTTATTATAGTTTTATCCATGATCTTTTTAGGTGTAGGTATGGGAGTTTACACATCACCGAATACGAATGTGATAATGAGTTCTGTAAAACCGGAGGATACTCCAACAGCATCTGTTTCAGTAACGATTATTAGGGTTATAGGTCAATCAACAAGTTCTTCACTGCTAATTATTATATTTACTATGATAATGGGAAGTGTGGAGATTATTCCTAAATACTATGGTTTATTATCTTTAAGTATTCACTGGACATGTATAATAGGTACTATCCTTTGTATATTTGCTTTGTTTGCATCTTTAATCGGATATAAATATTCTTTAAATATGAAAAATCCTTAACGGGATCTTTTCTATTTTTTTTATGGGGAAGTATGGGTTTCTTTAGATGTGGAAAATCCTAGTGGGGTTTTCTATTTTTTTTTACAAAACTTAATATATATATATTAAAATAAATAAAAATTTATATATATTTATTACATAATTATAATTAATGGCTTAAGTGTGGTGTAGATATGGGAAAGGATATTTTATATATTATATCAAGTCCTCGTAAAGGAGGAAATTCGGATTTATTGGCAGATCAATTTATAAAAGGTGCGGAGGAATCTGGTAATACTGTAGACAAATTATATCTTGTAGATAAAAATATGGGTTATTGTCGTGGTTGTATGGAGTGTGTAAAAAATGGGGAATGTATAATAGACGATGATGTATCTAAGATATTAGATAGAATGATTGCATCAGATGTAATTGTACTTTCAACTCCGGTTTATTTCTTTAGTATGAATAGCATTATGAAGACATTGATTGATAGAACAATTACAAGATATGATGAAATCACTAATAAAGAATTTTACTATATTGTAACTGCATCTATTGAGGATGAGAAATATTTAAAAAATACATTTAGGCCCCTTAGGGCATTTACTGATTGTTTGCCTGGTTCAATCCCTAAGGATAAAATCGCAGCAACTGGCATTACCGAGAAAGGTGCTGTGTTAAATAGTCCTGTATATGATGAAATTTATGAAATTGGCAAAAATGTGTAGTTTAAAAAGTTAAAAAGTTAAAGAATTTAAATAACTTTATTAAATACATTAATCATCAACTTATTTGAGAAAATCTTTATGGTCTTTATAATTTTAAAAAATATAATGTCTTTGAGGTGAGTACATGAAGATAGTTGTGTTAACAGGTAGTCCACATAAAAATGGTACAAGTTTTCTTCTTGCAGATAAATTCATTGAGGGCGCAGAGGAATCTGGTCATGAGGTATATAGATTTGATTCAGCATTTAAAGATTTAAATCCTTGTCTTGGTTGTAATCATTGTTTACGCCATAACTCTATATGTATACATGAGGATGATATGAGGGAACTTAACCCGAAACTTATAGGGGCAGATTTGATTGTATTCTGTACTCCGTTATACTATTTTGGAATGACTGCACAGATTAAAATGGTCATAGATAGATTTTATGCTAATAATTTAAAACTAATGAATGATAAAAAAGCTGTTCTATTAGCAACTGCGGCAGATAATCTTGATTGGACCATGAGTTCACTTGAGTATCATTATGAGACTATATGTAAATATCTGGGATATGAAAATAAGGGAATTATTCTTGCAACAGGATGTAATGTAAGAAGTGATATTGAGATGACTGATTATCCTAATCAGGCTTATGAGTTGGGAAAAAATTTATAAATATTGTTTGGAGGTAATTATATGAATTATAATGAAAAAGCTTTGGAAAGCATTAAAGAGTTAAATCCTGATTTTAATTTAGAACTGGAAACCACAGATCCGGAATTCATTGAACTTTTTAGAAATTTTTTATTTGGTGAGGCTAATGTTGAAAGTAAATTGGATAAAAGAAGTAAATTTCTTGTAATACTTGCTACACTTATTACAAACCAATCATATAAACTTTATTTGAAAGTAGTTAAAACAGCATTGAATAATGGAATTAAACCTGTTGAAATTAAAGAAGTGTTATATCAATCCACCGCGTATATAGGTATGTCAAAAGTCTATGATTTTTTAGATTTGACCAATAAAATATTTAAAGATGAAAATATTAGCTTGCCCTTAGAAAGTCAATCAACAACTAATTTTGAAAACAGAAGAGATGAAGGTTATAGGATTCAATGTGATTATTTTGGAAAGGAAAACATTGATGCTATGTTTAATAATGCTGTTGAAGGTCAAGAACATTTTAATGAATTTTTAGCAGATTACTGTTTTGGAGATTTCTATACCCGTAAAGGTTTATCAGATCAGGATAGGGAATTAATAACCTTCACTTTCATTGCCAATTTACGTGGTTGTGAAAATCAATTGAGAGGTCATACTGCTGGTAATTTGGCTGTTGGTAATGATAAGGATAAATTAATTTCGGCTATAACAATTATGTTACCATTTATAGGTTTTCCAAGAACTTTAAATGCTGTAGCTATTGTCAATGAGATTTGCTCAGATTAATCTTTTCCGGATTAATAAAAAAAGTATGCTTTTAAAGTTCTTTTTTACATTCTTAATTTTATTAAATCTTATGATACTTTTTTTATTTTTAATTAATTGTTTTAAAAGTAGTTTATTTTATAAGTTTTATTATTGACTATTTTTTATTTTTAATGGCTTAAAATAGTATATTTTAAAAATTGGTATATTTTTTCTTTTTTTAATAGATATTTTAGAATAGTTAAAGAGATTATCTTTAACTATATTATTATCTATTCTCTATTTTCAAGATCCTCCGCAACTTTTTTAGCTACATATTCTCCTGAAAGTAACATTCCACCAAATATTGGACCCATACGTGGAGAACCATGTACAGCATTTGCAGCCATTCCTGTAACATATAATCCAGGGTAAATTTCAGTAACATTCTTTAAAATATTACCCTCAGCACGGTCAGCCCACATAGAACCTTCTCCCATGACGGTTCCAGTCTGGGTTTTAATTTTCCTACCTAATTTTTCGGTAACGATTTTAGTTACTTCGGTTGGATGTCCTGTAGCATCAATTAAAGCTTTTGATCTCATGGTCAATGGGTCAATATGTAATCCTGCCATTTCAACAGAACTCCAGTTTAATACTACTCCATTGATTCCGTTTTCTCTAATTAAAACATCTTCAATAGACATTAAGTTAAATATTTTAAGACCTGCTTGTGTAGCTTTTGATGTTAGGGTTGAGGTTGATTCAATGGAATCTACTATATAATATCCTTCCTCATATTCTTTGGATCTGATTCCAAATTCATCAAGGATTCTTTTTCCTTCTTCTTGAACGACGACTTTGTTGAACATCATTCCGCCACCCCACATTCCGCCACCAATGCTGAGCTTACGTTCGAATAATGCTACTTTATATCCTGCTTTTGCAAGATAATATCCTGCTACAATTCCTGATGGACCTCCTCCACCAATAGCTACGTCCATATCTGTATAGTCTAATAGATCTTCCATATATTCTTTAACAATTCCTTTTGTAACTGTTATATCATCTAGTTTTACCATTTTTTTAAAACCTTTAAATTTTTGTGAATCAATTGTTTCACAATAGTTATTTAATTTTAATAGTTAAAGCTTTTTTCTATTATTCCCTTTTTATCTTAGAATTTATTTAATAATTTAAATCTACGCTCTAAAATAACCTTAATTTTTTAAATTAATTTAATTTTAACAATTAATTCTATTTTGTTTAATGGTTTTTTGAAATGTTTTTAGAAATTGATTTTTAAAAAACGAATTTAATTCATTATAATTAACTTTAAATTAGTTTGAAACTGATTATTTTAAAAATAAACTTTAAATTATCATTTATCAAAATTCAAAATACTTTTGTTATTGATTGATAAAATCCTGAAAAACAAGTCTTAAATTAGTTCAATAAGCTATAAGTTTTTTTTTTAAAACAAGGTATTTTTTAAAAAACAGTATTTTTAATAAATCATGTCATTGAAAAACAGTAGAAAGCTTTTAAAAATAAAAATAAAATTTAAAAAAGAGTAATTAAATTCCAGTTAAGGAATTTAAATTAATCCAACATCTGTAATTTCAGCACTGTTAATATTGTCAAGGTTTCTGATAGCTTCTTCGGTAGGTTCAGTTCCACCTTCACTATCATCAACAATAAATTTTACATTTAATGCTACTAATCCAAAAGCAATTGGTTCTTCTTCAATAGCATGTAATTTTGCTTCTTTAGGAATAACATTAGTGATGTTGGTTTTTAATTCTTCTAAATCTACTTCCGGACTTTCAGGCATTACTTTTAAAGTTGCTAAAACTTCTCCCATTATAATCTCCTCTTTAATAATAAATTTTAATTTTAGTATTGATTTTTTAATATTTTAATCTTATGGTCCTTGGAAACCACAATCACATGTGTAAGTGTGACCAAAGGTACGACATTTTTCGCATCTTGCGATTACTTTACCACATACTGGACATTTGAATTGTACATATGGTTCAGTAAGTGGAATTTCTTGTTTACAAGATTGACATATTACTTTTTCCATCTTTAAACACCTTTAATTAATGTATATTTAAAATTGTAATTATGGTCTTTATCTTGAATTATAGAGTATACTCTATTAGGATATTTCCCATTTACAATAAAACAATCAGTCCCGAATTTTATAAGCAACGAAGGCAGCATTAAGTCAACTGATGTTTCATCAAAAGTTAGTAGTTTTTTTGCATCAATTTCATTAATAAATTTTGAACCTTTCGTATTTGGTTTTCGGGTATATATACCATTTACATTTGTAACTATTAAAAGCTTTGCATTTAGAAGGTGTGATATGTATGCTGAAATTGAGTCGGAGGTTACTTCCCATGAGTGTTTGAATGGTTCATTTTCTTTTAATATTTCACTACATATTAATATGGGGATTTTTCCTAAATCTGATATTTTGTTAGCTTCCTCAAGAGTGTATGCAATTTCTGTATGTTCTATTTTATCGTTTAATAATTTTGATATTATTGTCATACATTCTATAGCTGTTTCATCGGTTACATCGGCAGAAAATCCTTTATTTTTATCATATCTTCGAATTAAATTGGCAAATTCTCCCCCACCTGTAACAATAAGTGATTTAGTACCCTTTATTTTTTCTGCAACCTTTATGGCATCAGTTGGAAAAAGGCTACCCCCAATCTTCACTACCCATTCAATAATAATATCACCCATCTTGTTTTTTGATTTTATTAGTAAATCTAAAGTAGTTTTAAATCTCCAGTTATTTTATCAATTATCTCATCCTCATCAGGACCGATGCCTAAACAGGTAATTGTTGAGGAGGGTATCTGTGTTCTTCCAGCATCGGTAATTAAACAATTTGGGATATTGTTTATTTTAGCTATTTCCTTAAGTTCATATAATTCCTCAAGGGATTGAACCTTTAAAACTACCTTGGCACTACCGGAATTTTCCCATTTTCTAATCTTTTCTTTGTCTGTTTTTTTATAGGATCCAATTGCTGCATGGCAACATTGTGCGGCAATCTTTCCTTTTCCCATTTTTAAATCATTTCTAACTACAATTGCTTGTTTCATTTATATTCGTCCAATTCTTATATTTGAAAAATAGTTATTATAATATATCTTAATTATTATTTAATTAATCTTATGAATTTTTAATGTGCTTTTAATTTATCTTTTATAAATTTTTTATATGATGATTGATATAAATAATATATTATATTTAAGTTGTTTCTTAAATTATTTTAAAAAATTTTAATTTATTAAAATCTTTTTTATTAATCTAATTATAATTATTTGATTAAATGATTATTATTTTATTTAGAATTATTTTTATATTAAGGAGATAGTATGAGCCGTATTTCTATATTAGATAAGGAGAAATGTCAACCTAAAAAATGTAATTATGTTTGTATTGATTATTGTCCTGGAGTAAGAATGGAAGAGGATACTATAATTATTGATGAGGATACTAAAAAACCACTTATTTCAGAGGAATTATGTGAAGGATGTGGAATTTGTACCAATAGATGTCCATTTGATGCTATTTCAGTAATCAATTTACCTGAGAAATTAGATGATCCTATTCACAGATATGGTCAGAACATGTTCGAATTATTCCATCTTCCAACCTTGAAGGAAGGTAGTGTGGTTGGTTTACTTGGACAGAATGGTATTGGAAAATCCACAATAATGAGAATTCTATCTGGTGAACTTATTCCTAACCTTGGTGACTGGGAAAGTGAAGCAAGTTGGGATAAGGTCATTGATTATTATAGTGGTTCTGCACTTCAATCCTATTTTAAGAAGTTGGCTGCAGGTGATATAAAGGTTATCCATAAACCTCAGGCCGTAGATGTACTTCCTAAAGTTGTGAAGGGAAATGTTCGCGATTTGCTTACTAATGTTGATGAGAGAGGTAAACTAGATTATGCAATTGAAAATCTTAATTTAGAATCTGTTATTGATAGGGAAATGTCTAAATTAAGTGGTGGTGAACTTCAAAGAGTAGCTATTGCAGCGTCAATACTCCGTGAAGGGGATTTCTATTATTTCGATGAACCTACATCATGGTTGGATGTAAGACAAAGATTAAATGCTGTTAAGGTTATCCGTTCACTTGCAGAGGAGGGCAAATCCGTTCTTGTAATTGAACACGATTTAGCAACACTTGATGCATTATCTGATAATATCCACATCTTATATGGTAAACCTGGAGGATATGGTGTTGTATCTGGTATGAAAGGTGTAAGGGTCGGAATAAATGCCTATATTAATGGTTACTTGAAAGAAGAAAATGTCAGAATGAGAAAAACACCTATCGAATTTACAATTCGTCCGCCTACTCCTGAGGACGACGGTGATGTATTGACAGGATATGAAACTATTAAAAAGGATTATGGTGGTTTTAAAGTAGAGGCAGAGGCAGGTGAAATATTTAATGATGAGATTGTAACTGCATTTGGTTCTAATGGTATTGGTAAAACAACCTTTGCAAAGATGCTTGCAGGTGAAATTAAGCCTACCGAGGGTCAAGTGGATACCGAGGTGGAAATTGCATATAAACCACAGTATATTGTAACCGACTTTGAAGGTAGGGTTCAGGATTATCTATATATGAATGCCCCTAACTTTGGCTCAAATATCTTTGAAAGCGAAATTGGTGAACCTTTACAATTAAAAGATTTACTTGATAAGGATGTTAAAAACTTAAGTGGTGGGGAACTCCAACGTTTAGCTATTGCAACTACTTTAGCACAGGATGCAGAGTTATACCTTTTCGATGAGCCTACTGCATTTTTGGATGTGGAGCAAAGACTGGTTGCAGGTAAAGTTATAAGGAAAATAGTGGAAAGTAGAAATGCTGCAAGTTTAATAATAGATCACGATATTGTATTTATTGATTATATATCTGATAGGGCTATGGTATTTAAAGGAAAACCGGGTATTGAAGGTCATGCAACATCCCCTGCGGATTTAAGAACTTCAATGAATACCTTCCTATCCGATTTAAATATTACATTTAGACGTGATAAGGAAACTAAACGTCCACGTGTTAATAAGTTGGACAGTTATCTTGACCGTGAACAAAAAGAAGCTGGGGAATATTATTACTTAAAAGATTAATTGCCTTTAATCTTCTTTTTTTTATTTATTGAAACTTATTAAAATTCAATTTTTAATTTAATAATAATTATTTTTTTAGAAGGGTCTTATAATTTATCTGATTTTAAAAATTATGTATTTTTTAAATAAATGTTATAAATTTTTAAGTAAAATAATTAATAAAAATAGATTTTCTATTTTTATATTATAGTTTATTTATTGATTGAAAATGGATGTTATTTAGAAAATGGATTTTCTAGTCATCTTATCTATTTTTAAGTCATACTTTCTTTTAATGGTTGAATAATCCTTACTAAAGAAGGGACATTTTTCAATACATATTTCGCAGCCGTCATGGTATCCGGTACACTTTTCCTCAATAAGATTGCCTTTATGGTCAAATGCTTTCTCAGGACAATGCATATTACATTTACCACAGGTTAGACAGTATTCCACAATCCATTTAAAATCATCAGCTCTTACTTTAGGAAAATTGGTAATTGAGGTAGCTATTGCAAAGATTTTAGGTGCAGGTCCTTCCTTGAAAATTACCGCTTTATTTCTTCCAATCCTTCCGGTTTTTGAATCCTCTGCACATTTTTTGATCTCTTCCTCAAGTTCTAATGGATCCACCACTTCACTAAAGAAACCGTTTTTCCTTAAAAAATCGGATAATTTGTAAACCCTTGTAATAATTTCGTCAAATTTATCAAGTAAACCTTCAGATTCATAGTATTCTGGATTTAATCTTAGAAATTCAGGGTCCATTGGTGTTCTAAGTAGAATTATATCCTTTGCATTTTCAGGAAATTTGTCTTTAAGTCTATAGTGAATAAGGCCATAACTGATTCCATTGAAATTTAACTCTTTTCTATATTCATCAAACTTTTCAAATAGTTCGTCGCTTATTTCACTTTTAAACCCTTCGGGATTTTCCACTTCTGATTTATCTTCAATATTCAAGTTTCCAAACATAATCTCAGATCTTTAAATTCTTTTAAAAAAATTTATTATCTAAATATTTACTTATCACAATTAGTACTACTATATCTTTCATATAATTTATTTTTTATTTAAAATATTATCTATACTATTTTCAACCTAAAATTTAGTTTCATAAATGGTAAAGAGTGTTTTAAATTGTATAAATAACTATCATGTTTGAATCTGTTAAAAAAAAGTAGAAGCATAATTAAAAATTATAATAAGAAAGTTTAATTTTAAGGGAATAGTTTAATGATCGGTGGATATTAAATTTGCTCCGCCTACCTGAATATCACTATTTAATCTAATTTTATTATGTGTGTCATTGGAGCTTATGTTTCTCAAACTAGTTCCGCCTAATTCAATATTATTGGATTTTACCTCGAGACTGTCTGTCTGGATATTTAATCCGCCTACATTAATGTTCGAATCGATATCTGTGATACCTGAAGGTGTTCCCATAACATTCATTCCACCAGTGTTTATATTATTGTTTATTAGATAAACACTTCCATTATTCAAATCAATATTCGCTCCACCAGCCACTATGTGATTATTAAATCTTAGAATGTTTCCGTCTGTTGCATTAATATTAATTCCACCTGCAGTAATATTACTGTTAATGATATAAGTGTATTTGTCACTTAACACAATGCTGTTATCGGTGTTGTTTGAACTAACATTCACATTAACGGAATCATTGTTGTTGTCATAACTTACTTTCGTATTGTTCTGCATGCTACTTGAAACGTTGTAATAACTGTCTGTATTTGCAAATTTAATGTTTGTTCCACCACTGATTTGATTGATATTTAAATTCACTATATGTGTGGTGTTTGTACTGTGGTTTAAATCTTTGGCATTTAATGTGGCAATATTATATTTTTCATTGTCATCATTATCATTACTTGAAATGTTTGCGCTAATCGTAACTGCACAGATAGATAGAATTATCCCAATTACTATGATTATACCTAATATTTTATAGTTGTTCATAATAATAACCCCACTACAATTCCAATTAGAATAAGAATACCATATGCGCTTAGGAATGATTTACCATAACCAAATTTATAAACATTGTTTACTGCAGAGACTGTAATGATTGTTTTCATTAAAAATACAAGTAATAAAATAGGTATTAATATTAAAAATTTACCTGTAGCAGCAAAGAGTCCTATTCCAATAATTAGGATTATGTCTGTCACATATCCATAACACATTAAATTGTATAATGTGCTGAATTTCCCTTTTCCTTTAAAAATCATTGCAAATAGATATGTTAATCCACAATGAATTAATTTAAAAACCATCAAACCTATTATGGAAACCAGGATAAGCAATATTGTTATCACTGCACTTTGTGTTTCCATTCCTATTAATAGTCCCAAGATAGCCACATAAAAGATTAAAGAGACAATTCCCTCATAATCTTTTTGTCCATCCTCTTTCTCTTTAAATAAAGTATCTGGATCTATTAATACTTTAGCAGAATTTATAAAAAAATTTTCAATTCTGGATTTCATATGCTTATTTTAAACACTTTTATATTTATGTTTATCTATTTTTTTCTAGCTAAACTTAATTAGTAAATTAACAAACAAATATTGGGAGATTGTTTTTAATTTTCTAGATAAATATATCTGTAAAGTTGAAAAATAGAATTTTCAATTGTTATTAGTTAGTTATAACTGTTTTGGAGCTTGTTCCATATTTTGAAAATAAAATATTGTAGATATATTATCTGATTGATTTAGAAATAGCTGTTTTTTAAAATCTGGTCTTTGATATTTGATTGTTGTAAAAAAAAGGGTATTAAATGTTAAAAATTGAAAAAAGTATAAAAAAAGGAATAAAAAGTTTTCACCTATTGTTGGTATGTTTTAAGTATTTATTTGGTTCTTAAAGCTTCGACCGCTTTTGGGAACTCTTGGCAAAATACTTCTATCTCTTCGGTAGGTATTGAGAAACTTATACGTAAATAATCGTCTCCATATAATTTACTTGTATAGTTTCCCTCCCTTGTGAATATGTCCTTTTTTAGAAGATAACTGGACATGTCCTTGGCTTTAATACCTGCGCCGGTTAAGTCTATCACCATCATATTCGCATCTACAGGATAGACAGGTAGGTAAACACCATCAACAGTATCAACCATATCTTTAATTAATTCCTGATTATGGAAGGTTGTTTCTCTTATTTTCTTAATCCATTTTGGTTTGGATTTAAGTGCAGCTATTCCACCTTTCTGTGCAATAATGTTTACTCCTAAGTCATTAACAACCACATTTTTAATGGTTGCAATAAGTGGCTCCGGTGCAACTACTGCCCCAAGTCTAACTCCTGCCATTCCAAATATTTTTGAGAAACTAAATATTGTTAAGGTGTTGTTTGGTGCATATTTAGCTACAAGTGTGTGTTTTCTTGCAAAGTCTTTATAGGTTACATCGTGAATTAAATAGATATCATTTTCTATTGCAATTTGAGCAATTTCTTTAATTTCCTCTTCAGTATATGCGGTTCCAAGTGGATTAAGCGGATCTATCAATACAATGATTTTTGTGTTTTCATCGATGTTTTCCCTAATAAGTTCCGGTGTTAATTTATAGTTACACTCTTTGTTATAAATTGGAACATATTTCACTTCTTTTGCAAATCTTTCAGCAAATGAACCAATGATTAAATAACCAGGATCACATGTAATTACATTGTCTTTAGGTTCTAAAATACTGTGCATACATAAATGTAAGGATTCGGTTGCTCCTGCTGTAACATATACAGACATATCTTCAAGGTCTAAATCCTTTAAGATAAGTTCTTTTAATTCTGGAAAACCATCTGGAGCAGGATATTTACAATATTCTTTCTCCTTGAGACACTCTATCATTGCATCGGAAATGTCGTCCTCATCATGTAAATGGTTTGTGTTTTGGCCCATCCAAATAAGATCCTTATTTTCAAAGGTGTAGTTAAAAAAATCATTTGATGATTTAAATCCTTTTGGTGGGATTTTAGGTCTCTTGTTATATTTTTTCTCAGGAATATTAATCTTATGTTCCTTTTTGATCTTTGTTTTATTCCTCATTTTACCACAAAATTAGCTTTTTAAATAATAATTATGAATAAGTTTAATAATAATTATAAAGTATATAATTCAACTTTTTAATATTTATTTTTAGTTATTAATAAAATTATTTATAAATTGGTTTTTCTATTAACTTATGTTTTTTAAAGTATTAAAATTAAAGTTAAAAATCTGGGAATTATTGTTTTTTTAGTTGTATTTATATTATATGAACCTCAAAGATAGTTTTAATATCTTTTTGAAAATGGTGATGTTTTTTGAGTTTTAGAACTAGAAGAGTGTTGTTTTTTACACCATTTTACATGTTATTTTACTTTTTCCTTTTGAAATATACATTTTTATTATTTGGTGGATTAAATGACTTTTATACCTTGTCTATTACAGTTATATTAGGTTTGCTTGCTTGTGTGCCTACTTTATTGGAGGAGAAAAAATCAAGAAAATCCGTAAGGATATTGGCTAAACTCTATGGTTTTTGGGCTTTCTGTTCATTGTTCCTACTGATGGATATTATAATCATTTATTTCTTAGGTGTTTTTATTAGGGTTCCCTATACAATTAAATGTATCCTAATTTTATTGGTGCCAATGATTGGAATATATGCTTACTATCATGCCCATCAACTTAAGGTTAAAGAATATGAGTTAGATGTTAATAAGATAACCCATGATTTAAATATTATACATATTTCAGATATTCATTTTGGATTTTTAAATAATAAGGGATATTTAAATAAGCTTGCAGACAAATTAAAAGAATTATCCAATACCTGTGATTTAGTTATAATCTCTGGTGATTTGGCAGATGGATCCTGTTTAATTGAGGAAGATGACTTTTTACCATTAAAGGATGTTAATATTCCAATAATATTTACACCAGGTAATCATGATTATTATCCTGGAATTGAGAATGTATACAGGGCAGCTAATAAGGCAGGCTTAATTGTCTTAGATAATGAAAATATTGAAATTGGTGATTTAAATATTGTAGGCAATTCATTTAGTTTTGGTGATATTCCTAATTTAACTTTTGAGGAATTAGATAATATGATTAATCTTAATAAGCTTAATTTAATTGTTTATCATACCCCTTATTATTTTGAGGAATTTTCTAATCTAGGTTTCGATATTCAACTATCTGGTCATACCCATGGGGGTCAATTCTATCCAATAATCCTCTCTGCTGAATTGATTTTTAAATATAATAAAGGTTTATTTACAAAAGAAACTCCTCAAGGTAATCATTATCTATCAGTTAGTACTGGTGTCGGTGTAATGGATTATCCCGGAAGATGGGGAACCGACTCGGAAATAGTTGTATTAAAATTGAGAAATTCTAATTAATTTTTTTTTTGAAGTAATCAATATTTTTCTATTTCAATAATTTTGGCTATTTTTCTATTATACATGATATCTGTAAGATAAATTATGATTTTATTTATTTTAAAGATTTAAAAAGAAAATGGGGTTTTTCATTGTTTTTTATAATATTTAATAATCATTAGCTATTTTTTCTAGTATATACGATATTTGCAAGATAAACTAAAACCCCTACAAAGAAATATATCAATACTTGAATATCCAATATTCCAGTTTCAATTCCTAAGATTGTGTAAGTTAAAAGTAAACTGTAAAGGCCTATGTAGAAATAATTTCCAGTGATTTTTAATAGCTTATATCCTATTCCAAGAATAAAACCAATTAAACACATGCCAACTGCAACACCTATCCTTCCAAAGTCTATTAACATAGGTCCGATTATTGTCGGTGTAATTGTAACTCCGCTTCTCCATGAAATTAATTTTCCCACCATCATTCTAGGACCATAATCACTACCTGGAATACTTTTAAGTATAAATCCTCCATGCATTAATCCAAGATTTCCTGATAATGCATTTAATAAATCAAGAACATGGATTGTAAAATCCGCTCTACTTTGTAATGTGTAAAATGGATTTGTACTTGTTGTAATTAACATCTCATTTACTGATCTTAAATATCCGATTCCTATAATGCCTGCCAAACCTATTAACGCAAGGACAATTACCTCTCCAATAGAAACACTATCTCCATAATAACCTATAATGATCATTAAAAGTAATATTGCAAGTATTGGAGTTCTATAGGCTAAAAACAATAAGAGAACAATCCCAGTTAAACTTAATGAAAGGAATCTAAATCTTACTTGGCTTCTTGTTAATTTTCCTTTCTTCATTAAACAAACATAATAGGATTCCATAATTCCTATTCCAGGTATCATTAAAAATACAGGCATTGTAAGTGCAGCTATTAATTTATATCTTAATGAGGGGGTAAATAAAGGAATTCCTTTAACATATCCTATATTTATAAAAAAGAATATTAATCCAATTAAAAATAGTGTGAACCCTACAGAATAAATGTCCTTGGGATTAAAATCAATAATCCTCTTATTGTTGTTTTGATTGTTTAAAAAGAATTTCGGAAGATAAAGTGCGCCTATTGTAAATGCAATCAAACCAATGATGATGGTTATAACTAGGGAATTAGATGCCGCTTTAAGTCCAAATATTAAAAATAGACTAAACAAAAGGATTATAATCATTGGATTAAATAAATCCTCATTTAAGATTCTGCTTTTAAGATTAATCCTATGATTTGATGGATAGAATTTAAATAAATATGAATTGGTCCATTGTCTGTCGAAAAATAAAAAAATGGTATGGATAATTGTAAAGAATAATGATTCTTTAAATTCCCTTTCAATTGTTCTACATATTTTACATATGATAGAATAGATATAACTCATTTCAAATCCTCATTCTTTAAATAATCCTTTATTACTACTTCTGTATATTGTTTAATTAATGTGTTTAATGTTGGTAACATTGTAATTGTTCTTAATAATATTTAATTCGTCATCGGTACAGTTATAGATTCTTATTTTGATTGGTTCTGTTTTACCACTGAAAGATTTATAATCATGATTAGCTATTTTTAAATCCTCATATTTTGACCTTGAAACTTTGATTTGGAATTTATTTCCATCCATTTTTATAGATGGCCTTTTTGTGATCTTAAATAAATCGTTATTAATGTTTTCAAGGGAAATACCATCAAGGCTATTTAAAGATATAATTGTGGAAACCTCGTAATTATTGTATTTTTCAAGACCTTTATATAGGGATGAGAAGCTATTAATCTCTATCGGGTCTATAGTAAGCTCTGTAACGTTTCCATATTTTTGTCCGTCAACTTTTAAGGTCATTTGATCAATGTAAATCTCTGCATTAGGATTGTCTTTATATGTTCCTGCAAGTAGTGTATTTCCACTATCATTAACTAACACTAACAGATTTTTAGTATTATCATCATAACACCATAAAACGTTACCTGAAATACTTACATTCTCTCCAGTGCTAGCATTCGTACCTTGTATGTCAGTACTTACAATTTCTCCTTCATTGTAAAAATCAATATATTTTTGATAAACCTTATCAAGTGTTGATGAATCAAATGAAGAGGAATCCTCCTGATTAGTTCCTGGTGAAATATGTAGAACTGCAACACATGCGACTAATATAATAACTATGATTATTATTATATCAATCCAAGTTATCTTATTTAGAAAATCCGGTTTTTTCATATTTATAACCTTTATTCGTCTTTTTCATTATAGATTGCACCGGTAGGGCATACAAGCATACACTCTTCACAATCATCACATAAGTCTTCATGGATTTTAATTGTGTATGCTATTTTTTCAATTGCCTCGTTTGGGCAAACATCAATACAATCTAAGCAAACTCCGCACTCTTCAGAATCTATTTTCAAATTAACACTACCACTAATTCATAATCTCATATCAATCTTTTTAAAATGAGTTTTTATTATTCCTTATAGTTTTAAATAATATTACATTATAATATATTATATAATATTTGTAAAATATATTTATTAAATTATCTTTAAATTTATATAGTGTTTTTGACAATATATTTTATTATAAGAATTATTTTTTAAAATTTTTAATTTTTTCAAAATTTTTCATAGTTTTTCCGTAACCTTTATATACTATGAAAACAAAAATAATTATGTTGTATGCAGGGGTGCCCGAGTGGCCAAAGGGGGAGGACTTAAGATCCTCTGGTGTAGGCCTTCGAGGGTTCGAATCCCTTCCCCTGCACTATCTATTTTATATTATTATTTTTTTTCATGCTTTAGTGGCTCAGCTGGTAGAGCGCCACCTTGGTAAGGTGGAAGTCGGGGGTCCGAATCCCCCCTAAAGCTTTGTCTATACTATTTTTCTTGTTTTTTATAAAATTTAGTTCATATTGTCTATTTTTAAAAGTATTGTTAGATTTTAATTTTATTAACATCTGTCTTAGTTTATTTTAATTTTTTATTTTTAGAAATTTTGGTTTGTTTTTAGTTAGGTTAAATTTTTATACAATAATAATATTATTAATAAAAT